>CALUSZ010000149.1 GCA_944323495.1 Candidatus Gastranaerophilales bacterium | reverse complement strand
AGGGATAAAAATATTTTTCTGCCTCTTTTCCGGCACCTCTATAATTAGAAAGTATTGCAGAAATACTTCCTAAAATACCGTTTCCAAATATCATAATACAGTTAATTATTGCAGTAGCAAGGCTTACGGCTGCAAGCGTATCAGTCGAATGCCTGCCGGCTACAATAACATCTCCGACTCCAATCAAAATAAATCCCAGATTGCCTAAAATTATGGGGCCTGCTATATTTGTAATATCTTTAATATAAAAACTTCTGACTAGCATAATAATATTGTACTATAAAAGGTATTATGCTATATAATAAATAAAACTAAATACGAGGAAACTACGGTGGAAATCCGTGACTGTGCCGCAACCGTTAAAGCCGGAATACTACGGGGGTAAATATAGAAAAATCTTTACCTTTATAATGCAAGACTGCGAGTCACAGTACTGCATAAAGCTTTCTTTGCGGCACAAAGGTTGTAAAGGAAGGTTTTTTATTGGCTGGAACAGCACCAAATGTCAATAGTGTAAAAAGCGGGCTTTGTCCTCATGGAATGTCGCCCGGCGCTTGTCCTATATGCTCCGGCATGGGCGGAGGCGGAAGCAAAAGAGTTGGAGAGCGTACGCAAAAAGCCGGTGAATGGAGTTATCACCAGTGTGCTATGGTTGGTGCAATGATGAAAGCCAGAGCAGAGAGGCTGGAAACACATGAAAAAAATCTTAAGCTCCACGCTCAAGCAGTTCTGGAATTTCAGCAAAATCTTGATAAAATGACGCAAAAGATGGTTGAATTTGCTAACAGGATTTCAAATAACTTTATTTTCAAACCCGTTGCATTTATAATTAAAAATATCATCGTCGCCGGAATAAACAATTTTAAAACATTAGCAAGTACTATCCTTAATACGATATCTAATATCTCGGATAAATTATCACAACTCAAACAAAAATTTGCGGATATTCAGGATAAACTCAATGCGATATTCGGCGAAGCTAAGGCTTTTGTTGAAAAAAAGGTTTCAGAATTGGTAAGTGCCGTGAAATCAAAATTTGAAGGTTTGTTCAAGATTTTCAAAAAAGATAACGCCAGAGATGACGATACAAAAGTTGATGAGGATAAAAAGATTTTTAACCTGAAAAAGTTTATCCGGATGATTAGGGAAAAGAAAAAAGATGGCAGTGAAAATAAATCAGGATCTTGAATCTTCAAGACACCAGAAGAATATGACAAATACTCAAAAGCGCAATGACACTTACGTTAAAGAAGGTGTGATTGTGAATTCCTATATTAAAGATCCGCTGCTTTCACTGGACGAAACCTGCGATACTCTTGTTATTTCCAATACAAAAATAGATTTACCCGCAAAAGTTTTTGAAAAAGAAGATAAGAAAATTAACCCGCTTATTCCTATCTGCTGCGCAACAGTCGGAGTGATGGGACTTTTAGGCGGATTTACAGCAATGATGAAAAAGTTTTCCAAAGGCCGGCTTGAAAGTACAAAAGAGTATCTTCTCCCCGGAATTACAAGAAACCACTGTATAAATAACGAGATTCACCAGAGTATTTTTAGTATGATACAATCTCCCAACAGAAAGACTATTTTAGCTTCACTCGGGGTTATAACATTAGGCTCTATGGCCTTTATGGGGAAAATTTTTATTGACGGGTTCAAAGAGGTCTGGATAAAAAAAAGGGAAGCTGATATTCAAAAAAACTTGCAGGAAAACTTAATCGAAGTCGAAACACAGGCTTTCTCAGGAAAAATCCAGATTATAAGGAGTATGCTCTCTTCTAAAGCTAAAATGTTTTCAAATGAATTGGCTTTTAAGGGAGATAACAAAGACAAAAAAGACCAAAATAATCTGATTTACCTCTTAGGCGGTGCTACATTATTGAGCATACTGGGGCTCGGATATTTTTCGGCACGCAATATAAGAAAAAGTGATGAGTTTATCAGAGGCGGAATAAAGAACACAAAACAGGGAATAGATAAGCTGATAAAAGATTTTAACAGCGGAAAGCCTATTAATGATTTAGAGGGACATAAGGGAGAAATTGTTAAAGGGAAAGATGCTTACAAGCTTCTTATAGAAAATATGCTCGAATCAGTTTACGCAAGGCCGGAAGAGGTTGAAAAGACTGTAAATAAAATGAATCTTTCAGAAACTGAAAAAAAAGAGTTTATTTCGCACCTAAAAGAAGTTATGAATCAGGCAACGGAAAAAGTTAACCCGATGATGGGCGGCTCGGGCAGGAATAAGATTACATACTTTTCTCATGTAAACGATTATCTGTCATTTTTCTATGATTGGCTTATGAACCCCAAAAATCCACAGTTTAAGAATCTGTTTTTTGGAATAGCCGGAGTTTCAGCGCTTGCTTACGGAGGAAAATCAGCAGCGGAAGCCGTAAAAGAGGTTCAGGTAAAAAAATATAATGCGGATATTGAATTAAATCTCCAGAGGCGCCTCGTCTCAACAGAGTTAAGAAATTTTAAAGCAAAAAAAGAATCAGCAATAGAGCCTCTCTGTGATGAGTTTTTGAAACAAAAATCAGAAGGGAAATCAAGAGAAGAGCTCAAAATAATCGCTGATAATATTCTCTTTGAAATCAAAAACGGCCCGCCGTTTGTTTATTCGTAAATACCTGTCTAGTCGGGCAATTTTTCTAAATAATCGCCATTTTTCAGTGTTTATGCTATCATTATTTTAATTGGAGAGGATTGATATGTTAAATTGTTTATTAAAAATAATGGGTGATCCCAACGAAAAAAAAGTTAAGAAAATACAAGGTATTATTGACCATATAAACGCTCTTGAGCCCGAATTCGAAAAACTTACAGATGATGAACTTAAGGCTAAGACTGATGAATTTAAGGCAATACTAGCACAGCGTCCGACATCAGATAATGAAAAAGCAGATAGAATTTTAGAAAAAGAAGCTCTGGATAAAATTTTACCGGAAGCGTTTGCTACTGTTAGAGAAGCAGGAAAACGCGTTTTAAATATGCGTCATTTTGATGTTCAGTTAATCGGCGGATATTTTCTCCACAATGGTCATATTGCAGAGATGAGAACCGGTGAAGGTAAAACTCTTGTAGCAACTCTTGCTGCGTATTTGAATGCTTTAACAGGAAAAGGCGTGCATGTTGTAACTGTTAATGATTATCTTGCAAAACGTGACAGCGAATGGATGGGACAGATTTATAAGTTCTTAGGACTTTCTGTCGGTGTAATTTTATCCAACCAGCACGATGCAGAAGAATTTAACCGCAAAAGAGATGCATACAGATGTGATATTACATATGGGACAAATAATGAATTCGGTTTTGATTACCTCAGAGACAATATGGCAACTTCTAAGGAGATGCTTGTACAGAGACCTTTCAATTACGCGATTATCGATGAAGTTGACAGTATCTTAATTGATGAGGCAAGAACTCCTCTAATTATAAGCGGCCGTGTTGAAAAATCTGCCGATACTTATACTCTTATGGCAAAAGTTGCACCGCAGCTTGAGAAAAATAAGGATTACGAGGTTGATGAAAAAAATAAAAACATCATTCTGACAGAAGATGGTATTGACAGAGCTCAAGAAATTATCGGCTGCAAGGATTTATTTGATATCAACAATCAATACGCGCACGACCTTTTAAACGCCCTAAAAGCAAAAGAGTTATTCATCAAAGATACTGATTATGTAGTAAAAGACGGCGAAATAATGATTGTTGACGAGTTTACAGGGCGTTTGATGCCAGGAAGACGCTGGTCCGATGGGCTCCATCAGGCAATCGAAGCTAAAGAAGGTGTTGAAATCCAAGATGAAACACAAACTTTAGCCAGCATAACTTTCCAAAACCTGTTCAGGCTCTATCCTAAACTCTCCGGCATGACTGGTACTGCAATGACTGAAGAGGCCGAATTCGGGAAGATTTATAATCTTGAAGTTACAGTTATTCCTACAAATAAACCGGATATTAGAATAAATTATCCAGATGTTATATATAAAACAGAAAAGGCTAAGTATAATGCAGTTGTTGATGATATTATAGAACAGCATAAAATCGGACGTCCTGTTCTTGTCGGTACTGTAAGTATTGAAAAATCAGAATATATTTCAGCGCTTTTAAATAAAAAAGGTATTAAACATAATGTCTTGAATGCAAAACAGCACGAAAAAGAAGCGTATATTATTGCACAGGCAGGGCGTGTTGGAGCTGTTACGATTGCTACCAATATGGCAGGCCGCGGTACAGATATTCTATTAGGTGGTAATGCTGAATTTCTGGCAAAAGAGGATTTGGAAAAAAGAGGTATTACACCTGATAGCAAAAATTATGAAGAATTAAAAGATGAGGCTCTAAAAAAAGCAAGAGAAATTACAGAAAAAGAACATGCCAAAGTTGTAGAGTTAGGCGGACTTCACGTAATCGGGACTGAAAGACATGAATCCAGAAGAATAGATAATCAGTTAAGAGGCCGTGCTGCAAGACAGGGCGATCCGGGCTCTACGAGATTTTTCTTGTCACTCGAAGATAACTTAATGAGAATCTTTGGCGGTGATAAGATTACGAACTTAATGAATATGCTAAATGTAGAAGAAAATATGGCAATAGAATCTTCTCTAATTACAAGGCAAATTCAGTCTGCACAGAAAAAGGTGGAAACATATCACTTTGATATTCGTAAAAATGTACTTCAATATGACGATGTTATGAATATTCAGAGAGAAAAATTCTATGCTCAAAGAAGAAAAGTTCTTGAAGGTAAGGATTTAAGAACTGACATTGAATATATGATAGATAAAGAAATTGATAGGCTTCTCAAGAGCTATATAACTCCGGAGATGAATCCGGAAGAATATATCCCTGAAGATTTGGAAACATTGATCAAGGAGCTTCATTCTACAATTCCGCAGTTATCATATATTACCGTAGATGATATAAAATCATACAGATATTCAAGAATATATGATTCCCTAAAAGAAGCTGCACAGAAGGCATACAAGGAACATGAAGAAGAAATTATTAATTTCTATAACACAATTTCTGAACAATATGATCCATCGTTTGAAAAACAAGAATTATTCTCATCAAATAATATTATGCGCTCACTTGAACGGGACATTCTACTAAGAGTTGTAGATAATCAATGGATAGATCATCTTCATAATATTGATATGTTGAAAGATGGTATCGGGCTTCGTGCATACGGACAAAAGGATCCGCTTATTGAATATAAAAAAGAAGCCTATGATTTATTTAATAAAATGATGTATGAAATCCAGAGTAATACTGTCAAATATTTATTCCGCGCAAAATTCGGAATACAATTTGTATCAGATGACGGCATAGAAGTTATAGAAAATTAAATAATATGATGTATTTTAAGGCTTCATTAAAAATGTTATATTTATTTATATAACAAAATAGGAGAGTACTCGTATGAAAAAAACTGGATTCACATTGGCTGAAGTCTTAATTACCTTAGGTATAATTGGCGTCGTTGCAGCCCTTACAACCCCAGCTTTAAACAGCTCATTTCAAAAAAATAAAGTGGGACCAACTTTAAGAAAAATTGTATCTACAATGGAAGTTGCCAATGAGCATATCCTTGCAGAACAAGAAACCAATACACTAACATCTTCAGTAAACTCTATAAATGAATATTTAGAGGTATTGTCAAAATATGTTATAGGGACTCCAAGATACAAATCAGCTGATAAATCACAAATTATGACTGTTGAAGAATTAGCCCTCAAACCTAAAAATTATTCAGGTGGAGACTCTAATACAGTATATAACATGGACACGCTCTACATCTACGACCTTGAGGGAGGTGAATCTTTGGGAATATCTTTAGCTAATCGGGCAGATGTTACCAGTGCAACACGAGATAATGCAGTTGGAACATACAAAGGTAATGTAGGAGCATTATACGTTGATATAAATGGTTTTGATACAAAACCTAATAGGTTAGGAAAAGATATTTTTCATTTTAATATAGATGATAGTGGTTCTATTGTTCCAGATGGAAGCAAAAAAAAGTGTAATGCATATTTAGACTCCGGATGCTTCCAAAAAACACCAACCTGGGAAGATAGCACCTGGAACCAATGTGATGAAGAGAATGTAGGAGCAGGTCATAGCTGCGCAGGTTCTATTGCAGATAATGGATGGAAAGTTATTTATAAATATTAATTTAGTCAATACATAAAAAAACAGGGCTTGATTTTAGCCCTGTTTTTTTAGTTCTTTTCTTATTATTGATACAGCGGAGCTAACTTTTTCTCCTGCTGCGGAATAACCCCTTCCTCTATTGATTGATAAACTCTATAGTCTATTACAGGGAAACAGTTATCAATACTTTCAATTTCTATTAGTTTTGCCTCATCAATCTTTCCAGACTCAATCATATCTGCAATCAAACTAAATCTATCCACATGCTCGTTGAACCTGTCAGTAGCATAATCTTTAGCCTGCCAAGTTGTAATCAGGAATGGCCAATCTGAGCTTTGAAGAAGCAAATTTTCTCTTGCAAGCTGATTCAACGCCCTATGCAGAAGTTTATCATCCGGTATATTAGGATACCTGTCTACAATTTCGTTTATACGTTTTTCACAAGAATGAATAATCGGCCACATCCATTCTGTTAAATGGTTCATCCATACATAGAAATGACCGCCCTGTCCCCAAGAACTTTCAGGGATTTGTATCGCTTCTTTTGGCGGGTATTTTCTTATATATTCTCCGGCTGTTAAGCGTTCAACTTCAGGTAGATAATTATTAAATTTCTTAATTACCTGTTTTATGAACTCTACACCTTCAAACCACCAGTGGCCGAAAAGTTCTGTATCAAAAGATACCATTACTAATCCTTCATGTCCTTTAGCAAGTTTGTAGTCGTTTAATAAGTGATAAATCAATGTTGTATAGTGATCTGAATTTTCATTAACCTTATTCATTGCAAGAACCGGATCATAAAGCATCTTATCACCTAAATCCGTGGTAGGAGATGTTATTCTCCAATAGTGCATACCTGATTTGTCATCTTTTTTATGGAATTCTCTAAAGCAGCCGTCACCGGGATAGCCATCTGCTGCAGACCAAACCTGATAACCTGCTCTGTCATTTCTTCCCATAACCGCTACTTGTGCATCAGGAAGCCAATATGCTGAATATGTATCATAACCAGTAGCCGGACGTTCCGGAAGTGGAATATATTCAATATTACCGTACATACCTATCACACGTCTGTTACCGATTGAATTTCCGCCTTCTATTACATGAGATTCTGTAAAGAAGTATTCGATATCATTATTTTGTAATGTAACTTCTATTGCCGGTCTCCAGTGTTTTTTCCCGTCTTTTCCTACATACTCATATCCTTGACGGTATGCACATTCTGGAAGCCAAGCACCCATTGCTTTTTTGCCAAACAATCTCTTTGTCGTATCCTGACCTACTTTGAATTGTGCATTTAAGTTGCTATCAGTTGCTAAAAGCGGTGAAAAACCATGAGTAGCACCGGATGTTGTTATTTCTATACAACCCAAGTCCTGATACTTTTTAAAATACTTGATAAGATTCTTTTCGTATTTATTAACAAAATCATCTCTCAGCTTATTCCAAAGATCATAATAATATTTTGCTAAATATTTCAAATGTTGAGAATGAGCTACTTTAGGATCAGGATATCTATCTAAATCCTTTGCAACTGCAGATATCCGTGAATCTATATATTCGACAAACCCGTTTTGCAGATGTTCATCGTTTAATTGTTCTGCCAGGATTGGTGTAATACCTACAGTTAATTTTGCCTTAATACCTTCATCGTATAATTCTGATATAGCATTAAGCAGAGGTACATAAGTTTCTGCCATACATTCGTAGAGGTTTTCTTCTCCGAATGGCCACATACCCGCTTTTCTATAATAAGGCAGGTGACTGTGCAACATAAATACAAATTGTCCTACTGACATTTTTGCCTCCGTTCATTTCTCGTGTTTGAATATATATTTTTACATTATTATTTATAACATAATTTTATCAAAAAGGTAACTCCTTAGAATTAATTCACTGGAATAATGTTACAAATGTTAACTAAGTTTTGGCAGTTTTCTGGCTCAAAATCAATTATATAAGGGATATATAATTACCCTATTGTGAACATATAATTATTATTTTTTGAGCATGTCGCACAAAAATCAGTTTCCGCCATTATAGATTTTGCATAATCCTTAAAAGAACTTCCGACTCTGCCTCTATAATCATTTGCTAAGAATGGACAAGAATAAACACCGGTTTGACAAAGAATTCTACCGTATTGACAGTCTGTCATTGCTGATGGTTTTGAAAAATTCTCTTCTTGAAAATCTGGATGTGATAAAGTAATCTGGATATCCGTATTTACAATTTCCTGTTCTTTAAATATTTGGTTGAATTTTTCATAAATTTCTTTTTTATCTAAATTATAAAAATTCTGTATTGATAAAACAGATGTAAAATTATACCTGCTTAAAGTTTTCAAAGCAAATATTGTCTGTCTGAAATTCCCGCGATAGCGAATTTTATCACTTTCTATTTCGTTATAATGAGCAAGAGAGAGTTTGAAAAAAATTTGATTTCCGCTTCCATTAACACTTAAATTTTCACTTTTATTTACTCCCTCATCCTCAACTTTTTTTAAGAAACGAACTTTTTTTTCATTTAAAAAACTTGCATTTGTACAAATGCAAACATTGCATCTTTTAAGACAGAGCCGAAGTATAGAATTAAAATCAGGATGAGTCATTGGCTCTGCTCCGGTTAAATATATACAATACAGATTTTCAAATTTTGTATCACTCAAAGCTTCCTTTATTCTATCGAGCGTTATAAAATCTTTGACATTCCTGCTCATCGGAAAATCTATATAACAATTTCCGCATCTCTGATTGCAGTTTTTGGCTGTTAGCTCTATAAAAAGATTATTTAATTCCTCCAGTTTGTAAACAGGAGCGGTGTAAATGCTGTTCGCCATAAATCCTCCTTTATAATTTCGACTTAAACATGTTATTGCAGTCAAGGTCAAAAAAGAATTATCAACCCGGGGATAAATTTATAGATAAGTGGATATAAAATCATTTTACAAATCTTCTTTGTAACAGGGTTAGAATTAATATCAATATAAAAAGAATATACGCCAGCGCGCAGGATTTACCTATATCAAAATATTCAAACGCATATTTATAGATAGAATAAACAATAACATTTGTAGAATTTTGAGGACCGCCGGAGGTCATTACATAAACTAAATCAAAAACCTGAAATGATGAGATTGCAGTAACAAGTATTACAAAATATGTTACAGGTTTTAAAAGCGGAAGCGTTATCTCTTGAAAAATTTGCATATTGCAAGCGCCATCTATCTTGGCTGCTTCATATAAATTGGGACTTATTGTAGAAAACCCTGTCAAAAAAAGCACAACATTGTATCCAATAAGTTTCCATACAGAAACAAAAATCAATACAGGCATCGCAAGGTGTGTATCAAAAAGCCAAGTCAGCCGTGTATTTAATAAATTATTAACAAGCCCGGAATTAGGGTCAAAAATCCATGACCATACTATGGCAATTACAATCGCAGGCGTTATAAACGGGAGAAAATATATTGTCTTAAAAAACTCTGAACCTTTTATTTTAGCGCTTAATAAAGAAGCTAGAATTAAAGGAATAATAACTGCAAATATTGTTGTAGAAAATGCGTATATAACTGTATTAATAAATATCTGCATAAATTCAGATGATGTTAATACAGTTCTATAATTACTTAAACCTATAAACTTTATTTCATTTAACAAATCCCACTCGGTGAAGCTTAAGGCAAAAGAACAAAAAATAGGAATCACAATAAAAATAAACATTCCTATTATTGCCGGTAATACAAAAAATAAACCAATCGGAATTTTCTTTAGAGACAGCATGCTCATTATTTTATTATACACGAGATTGTTCTTTTTGTTCAACGCATATTTCTATGTTATTATTTTGTTATAGATAGGGAGTAGAAAACATGTTAAAAGAATCAGCATTTGGAAAGAACGATATAAGAGGAATTTACGGCGAGGATATTACAGAAGAATTATTTTATTATACAGGAAGAGGCTTTGTTCAGTTTTTAGTAAAAGAAACTAAAAAACTGCCTTCTGAGATATGGATAACTGTATGTCGTGATGCCAGGCTGCATTCACCTTCATTATCTAAATCACTTATTGAGGGTGTTCGTTCTTGCGGAGCAAATGTTGTTGATATGGGGCTTGCGCCTACTCCTATCGGATATTATTCAGAAGCTGCCGGCTTACCGCCGTTTATTACAAAGTATATGCCGGTAACCGGTGCAATGATTATTACTGCAAGCCACAATCCAAGCCAATATAACGGGCTTAAGATGACTTATGCAAAACAATCTTTAAATGAAGAACAGATTAAAGAAGTCAAAGAGCTAACTCTTGAAGAGTATAGATTAGGAATACCTCCTGTACCGTTCGGAATTTTGAATGAGTATGATTTAATCCCTGATTATATAGAAGATATGAAAAAACGCTTCGGCCGCATAGGCGAAGGAATAAAGGTTGTTGTGGATAGTGCAAACGCAACCGGCGGGGTTGTTGCTCCCAAATTATACAGAGCACTTGGTTGTGAGGTAATTGAGCTTTACTCAATGCCTGACGGACGTTTCCCGCATCACCATCCAAACCCGAGTGATGAAAAAACTTTGAATGATATAAAGAAAGCAGTTGTTGCAAATAAGGCTGATTTAGGTATAGCTTTTGATGGTGACAGCGATAGAATCGGGGTTATAGATTCTGACGGTAACTCTATGACAGGTGACAAGCTGCTCCTTATTTATGCGGAAGATGTAATAAAAGAGTATAACGAAAAAGGGATTAAACCGGTAATTGTATCAGAAGTTAAATGTTCGCAGGCTCTATACGATACCATTAATAAAGACGGCGGTACTGCTGTTATGTGCAAAACAGGACACGGATATATTAAATCTAAAATGAGAGAAACGGGCGCTGTACTTGCCGGAGAAATGAGCGGACATACTTTCTTTAAAGACAAATATTACGGTTTTGACGATGCTGTTTATGCAGGGTGCAGGATTATTGAAATTGTTGCAAAAAAGAAAAAAGCTAATCCGAACTTCAAAATCAGTGATATGCTTGAGCCGTTTAAGGCTTTATATTGCTCATCAGAAGTAAGGCTTCCCTGCCCGAATTCTTTAAAAGCACCTACTTTAGAAGAATTTCAAAAAGTCATAGCAGAAAATCCGGATTTCTTTGAGACAAAAATTAAAGATATTATAACACTAGATGGTATGCGAATCGTTTTTGATAAAGGTTTTGCACTTATAAGACAAAGCAATACAGAACCGGTATTTACTTTAAGATTTGAAGCGGATTCTAAAGAGAATGCTCAAAAATACGAAGATTTAATGGTTAATAAACTGCTTGAAATCATTAAAGAAGAGTCTAAAACTAAAATACAATAGTTCTTGGTTTATCCGATTGTTTAAACTTATTTGGAATTTTAAAACCAAATATATTTCTGTTATCTTGAAAACTTTCGACAAAAATCATACCATCGTGAGCTTCTACAATTTTTTGCGAAGTATATAAACCAAGACCTATACCTAGCTCTTTATATGCCTCTGCATAAGAAACGTATTGTGCAAAAATTGATTCACGTTTGTCTAACGGAATAAACGGGCTTTGATTTTCAAACCTGAAACAGGTATAATCTGCCTCATTATATACAGATAAACTTATGTTAGTATCAGGAAAAGCATATTTAATACCGTTTGATAAAAGATTCATTATGACACGCTTTACCTGAATTTTATCTCCCCAGATAAATGGAATTGTGCATTCCTTATTCATATCTAATTCTACATTTTTATCAGTTGCAAGATATTTCATTTCATCAACACATTCTGCAACAAGATTAACCAGAGATACTTCTTCACAATTTAATCTTACAACACCCCTGTCATTTCTATATGTAGCAAGCAAAGAACCCAGCATAGCCTTCATATATTTACACGAATCCAGTGTCATTTGAAGAACACTGCGCTGCTCTGGAGTTAAACTGCCAAAATGCTCTTTCAGCAATAATTCAATCATCCTTATCTGCGCTATCGTAGGATTTTTCAAATCATGCCCGAGAGATGCAACAAATGTTTCACGCTGTGCCTCAAGAAGTTTAGACTCATCTACATTATCCACCATCACAACAATACCTGTGATTTTATTACCGCTGCCTTTTATAGGTGCTTTATATATTCTATAACAATGAGGACGTCCGTTTACATCATATACTTCACGTTCATTTGTTATAGACTTGCTATTAGATATTACATACTCATCTTCTGCACTATTAGTATTTCTAATTTTATCTATATCAATCTGAACATCATGAAAAACATCTTTACCGCTTTTCACAAATTCGTACGCATGCTTGGTGCCGGTAATATAGTTCCCTTTGATATCTTTCATATAAATAAGCTTTGGTATATTCCCTAACAATGCTTCTATTTGAAAGTGGCTGATAAAATTACTCTCTCTTGAGTTTAAGAAAGGGTTGGTATGGGCTGTTTCCATAGCACCTCATTTTTTTTATTACATTGAAAGTATTGTATAATAAATTTTTCAAATAAAATATTAACCAACCGTCCTATTTTAATATATTTTCTATCTTAATATAAACAGGGTTATATGTGAGTACTGGAGCACCATTACAGTATTTTTCATATGAATGTTCAAATTTTAACAAATCGGATTTATTCCATGCCATGCCTGATATTGAATTTACTCCTGTTTTTTTCATGTGCTTTAAAACATCTTTTGCTGTTTTAAAGTTCAATATAATAACTTCTTCATCCATTATATAGTTAAAACCTTTTAATAAAATTGCCAACTCTTCTAAAGAGTAATATTTGAGAGATTTACCTGATACCTGATAAATTTCTTGAAAATTTTTTATACCAAATGTAGAAAACACTAATGTGCCGCCCGGCGTTAACTTTTGAATAAGTTGTTTTATAACAACTTCAAAATCATCTAACCACTGGAATACAGCATTTGCAAGGATTAAATCATATAACTCAGATTCTTTTGCCATGTATTCTGCAGATTCCGGCAAAAAAACGATATCTGGATTTATGTTTTTTATATATTTCTCACATTCTGCTACAACATCGCAGGCTGTATATGAGTCAAAATGTAGATTTTTTTCTGCAAGCTCAGTTAGAATCCCCGTTCCGCAGCCGATTTCCAGAATTTTTGAATATTTTTTTCTTTCAAGCATAGAGATAAGAGTCTCTGCCATCTTTTTTTGAACAACTGCATGCTCATTATATGTTTTCAGACTTCTTGCAAACCTTTTTTTTATTAAATCCTTGTTCATAAAAGTTCACTCCAGGATTTGAACATAAAAAACGGACAGTGGCCGCTCACAATATTAGGTTCAATCCCCCAGAAAGCTGTTTGATTTTTGGTTGGAATTATTTTATCTTCGCTGCTTATAATAACTCTTTGGTATTTAAAATCCGGATTTGCGCTATATGTCTTTAATACGTCAAGTTCATTTTTTATATTTTCAAACTCTCTGTCTGTTTTCCCTAAAGGACTATTTCCCTGAAACATATTTTGGACAAATTTTTCTGCCCCTTCAGGATTTAACCCCTTTAAAGTTAAATCATAAATCTTCACAGGGATTCCATACTTGTTATCAACAGGTTTAAGAGTTCCATTCACTGCTGTACGGCTTATATAGTCTAAATCAAATAACGACGCGCACATAACCCCCATTGACCATGCAACAAGGTATTTTTCAAAATAATTTTCTACCGGACTAAAGTCTGCATCTAAAGAATTATAATCATAGTACATAATAACATCGTAATCTTCCGGATTAAGATGTTTTACGACACTATCGTCCATTCCCCAGCCGTTAAAAAATAAAATAACTTTCTTATTATTTTTTTTGTTTAACCATTTATATTTCATAAGATTAATTCTACCATAAAGAGCTATATTTGAAATTTTCCTCTGGGGATTCAAGAAATTCACTGGTTTTCTGACTGTCTTTGTGGTAGAATTTAATCGCACAAAAGAAGGAGATTTATAAATGGCACAAAGAATAGGCGTTGATGTTGGCGGAACCAATGTCAAGATTGCATTAGTAAGCGACAAGGGTAAAATTATTTACTCAAACTCAATTCCAACCCGTGCTGAGATGGGTTATGAATATACAATCAATAGTATGAAAGAAGCCATAAGCGATTTATTGAAGGAAACTAAATTAAAAGCTTCTGATATAGAAGCTATTGGTTTTGGTTTTCCCGGGCAAATCGACTGCAAAAAAGGCGTCGTAAGATTAGCCCCTAATATCCCAGGCTGGGTTAATATTCCGATAGCAAGTATTATGGAAAAAGAATTTGGAATTCAAACAAGAGTTGATAACGACGTTAGAACAGCAACCTTAGGGGAATTAAACTACGGTGCCGGCGTCGGGTGCGAAAACCTTGTATGTATAACAGTAGGAACAGGAATAGGCTCAGGTCTTGTTATTAACGGTAAACTTGTGCGCGGAGCTAATAACGCAGCAGGAGAAATCGGCCATATTAAATTAAATATGGAAGGCGGTCCGCTTTGCGGCTGCGGTGACAGAGGATGTCTTGAAGCATACGCATCTGGCCCAAGCATTGTTGCAATGGCAGAAGAATACATAAGAGGCGGTAAATCTACAAAATACAGAGAGTTGGCTAATCCGGATATTACTCCTTATATAGTAGCAGTTGCCGCTAAAGAAGGGGATCCGGTTGCAAGACAAATATTTAGAATTATGGGTGAATATATAGGAATGGGTCTAACAAGTGTTGTTAACCTGCTTAACCCGGAAAAGATAATTATTGGAGGCGGTGTGGCTGATGCTGGAGACATACTTCTAGATCCAATCCGAGAAACAATCGCAAAACGCGCGATGACAATTCAAAGAGAAGTTGAAGTTGTTCCGGCTCAATTAGGAAATACTGCGGGCGTCATAGGCGCAAGTTTATTGATTAAATCATAATTAATTTGACCAAAATAAAACCCTCTCAAAAGAGAGGGTTTTATTTTTTACAGAATTTCCATTACAGGATCGGAATGTTTTACCTCCGGAATTTCTTTTAAATTAGGAAGCTCCAATGGTTTTGGCGTATTTTTAGCTTCCGTCTCCTGTTCAGGCATCTTCGCTTTTGCCTGTTTTACCTTTGCTATAGCAGGATCCGGATTAGTTTTTTGTCTGTTATACTCGAGCATAATCTGGTTAACGAACCGCTTAGTCTCACCATAAGGCGGAATCGTTCCGCCGAATTTTTTAACATTTCCCGGCCCTGCATTATACGCAGCAAGCGCAAGTTCTGTCGAGCCAAACATCTTATACATCATCTTGTAATAAGTAAGTCCGGCTTTAATGTTTTCACTTAAGTAATACGGGTTAAATCCCATTCTTTGTGCTGTTGATGGAAGCAGCTGAAAAACTCCCACTGCACCGTAAGGACTTTTTAATTCGTGCTTAAATCCTGATTCTTTTTTTGCAATGCTTAGAGCAAGAGCAGGGTCAACATCCATCTCTAAAGAATGTTTTACGATGGTTTCTTTGATAACATGCTCCGGTGTAGGTTCCGCTTGAGCCCTAACGCACAGCAATGTTAGCAATGCAATAGCTGTTAAGACTGTTTTTCTAATCATTGAAATCCTCTTATCATATTATACCTGGATTCTGTAAGCTATTATAAAAATCCTCCCTACGGTTTCGCTATGTTCTCGTTTAGTTCCTATCAAGGCGTCTTTCCTAAATTTTTTGATATAAGATATCTTCTTATAATAAACCCACCGGCTCTTGTCTTTGCCCCAGGGCCCAAAAACTTGTTAGGCGACTATCCTTGTTATTCCCCGCACTCCGGCTTGGATAAATAACTATACAGAATTTATGTCATGAGTATGATAGAACAAAAAAGAAAATTTTTCAACCCTTTTTCCTGATTTGTTACATATTATAGCCTTAATGGACAATAACAATTAATTAGTATCCAGAATTTTCACCAATTGTATCAACAGCCTCAACTTTAATATCTGTAATCAATTCAGAATATGAAATTACAACAATAGTTGGAATATGTCTCTCAAGAAGCTGATACAGAGGAAGCCTTATTCTTGGAGAACAAAGAATTACCGGCTGTTGTCCGATAGATTGATGAGCACGCATAAGAGTCATTGCGGTAGACTCTATTAAATCCTGCACCTGCATTGGATTTAATAGGAACATTGTACCCAGCTCCGTTCTCTGACAACTATCATCAAGTGTTTTTTCCCATTCAGGAGAAAGTGTAAGGGCATAAAGAACATGATCTCTGTCTACATTATTCAAACAAATTTGACGTCCTAATGCAGCTCTCAAACGTTCTGACAAAATATCCGGCTCTTTAGAGAACCTTGCATAATCACAAAGACGTTCAAATACAAATATAATATCTTTAATAGAAACCTTTTCTCTGATTAAGTTTACAAAAATCTTTCTTAAATCAGAAGTTGAAATAATAGCAGGAACAAGGTCATTAACCAGTGTCGGATCTTGAGAGCGTACGAGTTCCATTAACTTTAAAACATCTGTTTTTGTCATAACTTCATCTACATGTTTTCTTACACATTCCTGCAGGTGTGTAACAAGAACATCAGTAGCATCAACTGCTGTAACATTCTTAGTTGCTCTTGCATCTTCTTGAGAAATCCAGTAAGCCTGTGTCTGATATGTAGGATCAACACCGACAATTGCATCTTCAGGAATTGACTTCTTTACAGCATCCCATTGGTCAGCAATTACCATATATTTACCTGGATATACATATCCAGAAGCTACAACATTATTACGTATTGAAATTACATACTCATTCGCTTCCAAAGCAGATGAGTCCATAATACGTATGTTCGGTAAAATGTATCCTAATTCATCTGTAACTCTTTGACGTAAAGCAGCAATTTTAGCAAGCAACTGTCCTTCTTGATCAGGATCCGCAATTACCAGTAAGCCTGCACCAACCTGTAAACTCAAAACGTCAACACCCAATCGTTCATACATCTTATTCGGGTTAACCAAATCCTGCATATTTTGTCTTACGCTTTCTAATTGGCCTAATTGAGACTGAACGTCTGCATTAACCAATACAGAAAAGCCTGCTACAGCCAGAATTATTGTAAATATCAAAAACGGCAGAAACGGCAGACCTGTAATTGGAGATGTTACTGTGATAAGAGCCAGAAATAATGCCGCAAAAAATAGAGAATAAGGTTTTGAAAGGATTTGGGAAGTTAAATCTCCACCCAGAGAATTATTACCGGCAGAAGCACGCGTCATGACAATACCAGCTGCAATAGACATTAATAAAGATGGAAGTTGTGAGGCAAGACCGTCACCAATTGTTAGTACAGTGTATTTTGTTACGGCATCCGCAATAGGCATCTGGTTTACAAGACACCCAATAATCAACCCGCCAACAATATTAATAATAACAATGATGATACCTGCCATAGTATCACCTTTTACAAACTTCATAGAACCGTCCATTGAACCGAAGAGACTTGATTCTCTTTGCAAATCTTCACGCCTTTTTACAGCTTCTTCCGGAGAAATTAGACCGGCATTAAAGTCAGCATCAATTGTCATTTGTTTACCCGGCATAGCATCTAATGCAAAACGGGCAGCAACTTCTGCAATACGTTCAGCACCTTTTGTAATTACCATAAATTGGACTACTGTAATAATCAAGAATATTACACCGCCTACAATCATATTACCGCCGGTTACGAAAGTTCCAAACGCATGAATAACTTCGCCAGCATCACCTTTCGCTAAAATAAGACGGGTAGATGCAATTGAAAGTACAAGACGAAACATTGTTCCAAGAAGAATTATTGAAGGAAATGCTGCAAGCTCAAGAGGTTTTTGAACGTACAGAGATATCATTAAAAGCACAATCCCCAGAGTTATATTCAAGCTTATAGAAAAATTAATAACCCAATTTGGCATCTCTATAATAAGGATTAATATCAAAACCATTACAAAGAGTGCCAAAAATATTTCACTTATAGGTTTATTTCCGCTGCCTTCCTGTGCCATTAAATACCTTCTAATGATTTTTTAATAATATCTAACTGTGTGTCAATTGACGCATCTACAATACCGTTATTTGTTTGGAAAATACATCCGCCGTCTTCTATCGATGGATCTGATATTATATTTACTTTTGCCTCTATCCCGAACTGGTATGCGATATTGGGAAGTGTATCTTTGATAAAAGCAACAGCCTGTGGTTTCACCCTTATATTTATCTTAGGTTCGCTCTTAGAAACGGTTTTTAAAACATCTACAATTGTATTAATCAAAACTTGCGGATCACTTTCTACCTCTTTTTTAATAATTTTTTTTGCAATATCAACACTGATTTCAAGAATATCCGGTGCTATGTATTCAAAAACATCCTTTGGAGCATTCATAAATTCTTTTAAATCACTCCTAAACGTTTCAAGATCGGTATTCGCCTGCTCTAACCCTTTCCTGTATCCCTCCTCAAAAGCTGATTTCTTAATGTTCTCCGCCTCTTCCTGCGCCCGTGAAACCAGATTTCTATCATCAATTCTTCTGTAGCCACGCCTTCTTGAGCCTCTGCGCCTTTCCTGTCTTTGTGAAAAATCAATATTCTCTATATCAAACAAATCTATTGCAGGTTCTTCAATATTTTTTGAGACTTCACTGTTCTCTATAACCACGGGAGCTTCTTCTACTTTTTCATCAGAAACTGACGCCGCCGCTTCCGGCTCGCTTATAATTTCTTTTTTCTTCTCCCTAAACTTCTGGCTATTTTTCTTTATTATCATAATTCAATTATATACTATCCTCAATGTATTGTGCAACAATCCCTGCAACCCTTAGGGGCAGTTCAGAAAATTCACCGTCATAAGCTTGTGAAATAAAACGCTTCACGAGAGGACGCTCATTTTTTATTATTTTTTCTATCTTTTCACGAGGTGTAGAACGATAAATCCTTAACAAATCTCCCAAAACGTTTTCTTTCGTCAATTTTCTCTTAATAGGCAGATAATCTTTCATCTCTTTAAGACAGCTTGAAATCAAATCCCCATCAATATGAGATTCTAAATCTGCCATATTCATATATTGTGAAATTGCAAGCGAATCATCAGAGTCAAATTTGTTAAGAATTGTTGTAACTTTATCCTGCGAAAGAATCTTTAATACAAGAGCCAGCGACATCAATTTCATCTGTTTATTGCTTATTCCTTGAGGCATAGAAGCCAAAACCTTTTCTTGCTTGCGTTTTTTCTGTTTTTCCTCCCTGCGTTTTTGTGCAGCCTCAGCATTACGCTCTGCAGCATCTGCGGCTGCTTGTTTCTGACGCTGCTGTTCTTCTTGTGCAGCTTTTGCCATTGCATCTATATTTGACTGACTCTCTGCTCTGTTTTTTGTATCCTCATCTATAACCCCCTTCTTTTCGAGTTCTTCTATACTAGAATTATAGACCTTTATTACATGATGTTCTACAGCTTGCAGCAACTGGTCTTGCGGTATTTTTCGGATTACAGCTTGCTTTGCTACTTCAAAGATAGTAAAGGCTATTTTTTGCATTATACTATCCCAGTACTGCGGAAGAATACCGGAATGAATTAAGTCTATTGATTTATGAAAAGACCATTCCGCTATAATTTGTGTTATGAATACCGCCTGTTCAGGTGTAAGATTCAACTGGGTATCGTTATATAAGGCTTCCCCAGCAAGCAAAGTAAAATTACCCAGAGTCTTTACAATATACTCTTTTTCTCTATCCTGCAGTTCCTTAGGAACAAGCTCCTTTGCCTGCTCCGCCATTGATGCTGCAAAACCTTTATAATCAAACCCTTCTATCGGCATATTTATTCCTTCCCAAGATATAATAATCCCAATTTTATTATACCTTAACCAGAACAGCTTAACCTCATATAAGTTAATGATTTTAGAGAATGTGTTCTGGCGGATAAACAAACTTATGAAATATTTTACAAAATGTAAAGACAGTTAAAAAAAATTTACAAATTGCTTTAACCCGCTAAAATAACTACTTATAAACTATTTACATAAACTTATACCCAAATTTTAAATTAAAGTTTAGAAAATTAATGCCGATATATAAACCATAAACAATTATTAGTTATGTAGGAAACTCTATGAAAGTTAATAATACAAAAGATAGCACTATAAGTACAATAAAAGTTAACTCAAAAAAATCCGACATGAAAAATAAGCAAGAGAAAATTATATTTGACTCTGTAGATATTAATAATGACGGAATTATTTCCCAGAGTGAATACAAAGGAGTTGTCAAAGGAAAAACCCGGGGTAAAAATGGCACTATAATAGTACGCGACTATATTAAGGTAAAAGATCTCAATAATGGTCGTTCCCTTGTTGTTGACGAGAATGGAAAGCAATGGATTATGTCCCATGATGGCAATATTTTAAAAGCCACTTATGTTGCAGTTCAAACAGCAAAAGAAAATTTACAAAAAGCAAAAAGAAGTTTTAAAAAACAAAAGGATAAAGAAGGCTGGGCAGGAAAAACTGCAGATGCAATCAGCGTATTATGGAATTCTAAAAACAGGGCAAGCGTCGTTAGTGAAGATTTAGAAAAACATTTTCAATTATTACAACAACTATTCAAATCAGAAAAAGCCGGAAGTGAAGCTTTTAATAGAAAATTTAAAGAAATATTTGGAGTCAATTATAATGAAACAGCTGTAACAAAATATTTAACAGATCCTACTGAAGAAAATTATAGAAAGGCATTTGGAAATAAAAATAACATTCAAGATAGAGTTACAAATTATAATCAATCCCAAGAATTAGGTGCCAGCGTTGTAAAAACATCTGCAGCCGTCGCAGGAACAGTTGCTTTAGGTATTGCAACCGGTGGCACGAGTCTTGTTGCGACAGCAGCAATCTCTGCTGGAACAAGCCTTGCTGTTAATGCTTCTGACAGGATATCTTCAGAAGATGGATTAACAGGCGAAGATACCGGAACTATTTTAAAAGAAGCTGTTCTAGATGGGGTAACAGTAGGAGCCGCCGGGAAAGTCGCAAAACTATCAAATGCCCTTATAAAGGGAGTTGGAACGAGTGCAAAAATTGCGAGAGGAAGTATTAATACCGCAGGCGATATAATTATTGGAGCCGGACAAGAATATATAGAAACCGGCAATGTATCAGCTTCCGGAGCCCTCTTAAATGCAGCACCTGGAGCTATTGGGATTGCTGCAGAGACCGGAATTTTAAGAAAAACCGGCAGGGCTGTAAAAAAAGCATTATCCGGTTCAAATAACAGCGGTAATACGATTAATAATTTAACAGACTTAGATGGAAATGTAATAAGCGGCGGCTGGTTTTCTGAAATATTTAATAAGTCAGTTAGTTTGGATGCAAAGAAAGGATGGCAAAACTTTAAAACAGCTAATGGTGAAATTACGCTATTAGTAGATGGAAACAAGGTTTATTATGGCAAAGTTGGTGATTTACATACGAAAATTTTAAAAATAGGACCTAATGAAAGTAAACTTCTAGGGCAAACAAGTGATGGCAAGTCTATAATTTTGACATGTGACAGCAACGGGAAATATACAGTAAAATATACTAAAAGCATCAATAATCCTTCTGTTACACAGACTACCTCGACATCAACGAATCACCCGCTTAAAAGCGGCATAACTAAAAAAACAACCCGAAAGACTGAGCAAAAAATCCAAACAAATATTTCAATGGCAAATAAAAATTCCGATAACCCGGGTTCTGCAGTTATATCTGACAAATTAAAACTTGCAACAAATAATCCCGGCAGTATTAAAGAGTTTGAAAGCAATTTCGATTTAGATAATATTTCGCAAAAAGTCGCAAATGGTGATGTTTGCGCAGTCGGAAGCGGAAGTTCACAAAAACTGTATGTTAATAATAATGGAACTGCTGTTGAATTAAAAATTTCAAAAGAAAAATTTGAAGAGCTATTTCCACCATCAGGTTTTGCTCTAGTTGAGCAAAATGGATATAATAACTGCTGGCTTGTTTCTCGTCTGAACTCAATGACAGAATCTTCATATGGTCGCTCTCAATTATATTCTTTATTAGAAGAAACCCCCTCCGGAGATATAATAGTAAAACTAAAAAATGCAAAACCAATTATATTTCCGGGAGGCAAGCCGGCGGCTGCTATGCAAACAAGCCTGGGAGAGGGGGCTTCTCCAGGACTGGAAATGATTGAACAGGCGGTTTTGATAAGATATTTAAAGGAACCGTCCGAAAGAGTAAATGATATTAGCAAACTAAACTTATCAAGTTTAAATGATGAAGCTAATGCACTTGCACACTCAGATTTTGAAGCAACAGCGTCTCTTTTAGGCAGAACCGGCAAACAGATTAATAATTCTAATACTAATTATGAAACAGAATTGCGCACCGCATTAGAGCAATTTAATTCGGGAAATGACATGGCTGTTGCAACCTGGGGAATGCATGCTCGTTCCATTGTTAGTTATAATAAAAATTCCGGGATGGTAACATATCACGACCCATATTACGCCGGAGTTGATTTAGTTTGTTCTTTTGATGATTTTATAAAAAAACAACCTAATATATCATTATGCAAGGCTCAAAATAGCACTCCTTTAAAAAAGACTTCAACTATTTCCAAGCTATCAATTCCTGATGGATATAGAGAATACACTCCCGATTCTTCAGGTAATAGAAGAGTTATAGGCCCCAAAAATCAAATATTAGTAGAAAATAATGGAAAATGGTTTCGTGTAATATAATAGGTAATTATAGAGGACAAATTTTATATGACAACAGATGAACAAAAACTAAAAAATTTAGAAAACCAAATAAAATATGCAGAAGAAAACGGCCTCTCTATAGAGGAATATGTTTTAGCTGCAATAAATATTTTACAAGATATAATAGATCAGTTTTTAAATGAGATGGAAAAGCAAGGACGCATGAATGCTCCGGAAGTTGCTAGAATTGAAATCAGGCAGTATGCGACAATGAAAAGCTTAGCACAAAAAATTAATCATCCTGTTGATAAGTACGATGAGCAAATTAAAAAAGCTCAATGTCGCATTATAGGAGAAGAGAACTGGGAAACCTTTTTTAAATCCTCTTAACTTTCAATCCAGCTTCTAATTCTTTCACCGGCTTCGGCCTCATCTACGCCATCGAATTCACGTTTTAATTCTCTAAGAGCCTCTCTAATCTCAGCACCTGAAGTCGGAACAGGGATTGGGCGGTTTTGCTGTTCTAATAACCCTTGTTGCAGCTGGGATTGTTTTTGTATCAAATCTGCAGCATTCATACTCAAATCCTTGATTTGTTTTTCCTGTGCTTCATTCATTTCTCTTAAACGGTTTAGTTCTTCTTCCTGTGCTGCTTTTGCCGCATTAATTTTCTGAGTTAAGGCTTTATGCCCGAAGAATAAACCAAAAGCAAGGAGTGCGATTGCAAGCCACCAAGGGTTGCCGTGTTCAGCCTTAATCGGAGCTTTTACATTCTTATCACCTGCCATAAACGGATCAAGAGAGTCTGCAAATGCGATTGTTACGTTTTCAGGATCAGCTTTCGGGCTTGCGGCATGCGCAACAAGTTCTTTTAATTCTTCAAGGGTTAATTCAACCGGAAGTGCATCTTTTTCTAAAGTCACAGCAATAGATATTTCTTCTAAAACTCCTGGTGACATATACTCGTTTGTCTGAACCTTTGTTACGCCGTATTGAGTTTCTCTTGCGGTTCTTGAGTAGCTTCTGTTTTGAGTTGAATCAGAGCTTCCGGCAGGCAAACCGTTTGGAAGATATACACTTACGGCATTTGTATTTTTATTAACATCTTGAGTCTGGTCGCCCAAACCTTCAGAGAAAGTCTGTTCGTTTACAGAAGCTTTTTTATTAGGGTCATATTCTATGGTAAATCTTTCAACAGGGGCTTGTTTTAAGAAAGTGCTTACTGTTGCAACATACTTGCCCTGGCCGATTAAGCGGTTTAATTGCGCTTGAACCTTTTCCTGCATATATTTATCGTTTTCTTGAAGTCTTGCAAGCATCTCTGATTGAGCATCAATCAGACTGTTATAAACATGCCCGTTTGTATCAGTAATTGAGATATTTTCTGATTTTAAGCCTGAAACACTTCCCAAAAGGAGGTTCGATACGGCTTTTATTGTACTCATACTAAGTGTATCGCCAACTGCAACCTGTAATTGAACAGTTGCTGTTACAGGTTTTTGCATAGATGTAAACATTGTCTGTTCAGGAATCGAAATAAATACAGAAGCGTTTTCAATTCCGTCAATTCTTCTGATTAAACGTGCAAGCTCTCCATTCATTGCACGTACAAGTCTTATTCTTTTATCTTCCTTAGTAGAAGTGAAATCACCTTTATCAAAGATTTCCAATCCGACATTCTGATCATACAAACCGCTCTCTACAATTACCATAATAGCGCGGTCTCTTTGCTCGGTTGTACACTTTCTCATGCCTGGAGTACAATCACCTTTTTTTAATCTTAAAACAGATTTTGTACCATCAACGGCGCGGGCAGCTACTATATTATTCCGGGCCAAAAGCGCCTGAATTTCCAACGCTTTTCCTAAATTGTCAGTAGTCAAAAGATCAACATCTTCTTTTAGAGGCTCTTTACTAACATCAATTTCTTTATTAGAAGATTTACTTGCTGCTATTGTTCCGCACAGGATAAAAATTACAAGCAAAAGTACCACGCCCCCGACGATTGAGGCTAAAAGAACCTTATTTTCAAGTAATTTTTTAAAATCCATATATCCTGCCCTACTTAAATATTATACACATATATATTAAATATGAGAAGTCTAAATCTGTATTTGCATAATTTTATCATACGCTTGTATGACTTTACCTACTGCTGTTGTTGCTACGTTAACAGAAATTTCGGCCTTTGACATTGCAACCATAACATCGTGGATATCTACATTTTCAGACCCCATCATTACATCTTTTAACAGATTATCCGGAGCTTCCATTGTTGTATTGAGGTTTTCTACAAGACCGGACATCACGCTTTGAAAATCAGCTGTTGCGGGTTCTTCTACTCGATTCATACGAGCTGACGGGATAGAGCCCCAGCTGTCAAGTTTTGTGTGCTGAATTCTTGCTTCTAAGTCGTACTGCGGATAAAAACCATTGAACATATATTTCACCTCTTTTTATTAGACTTATCGGATATTTTAAAAAATAATTTAGGTAATAATTTTAAAATACTCCATTTGTACTATGGTTTTTAATAATTATTAAAGAAATGTCAAGATTTGCCGATAAATTTTATGTTATTATTTACCCCATTTTAGAGGATACTATGAATTTACACGAAGAATGTTTATTAAAATATTTATTAAACCCCCTGAACTTGCTTTATTCAACAGAGCGTTTAAAAGCCAATAATATTCTGATTGAAAAAAGCTTAACTTCGGACAAGTTCCTTGCAAAAAAAAGCAAGATTAACTATACTGGAATATAAGGTTAGTTAAAGTCAGGGAGAGTTTGGTTTGAAAAATCTTATAAAAACAAAGTGGTTTATATACGGAACCTACTTGCTGCTTGTTATGGCAACACTTTTGATAGGTTTTGTACTTTTGCAAAATAATAATACACTCAAAAATGTTATAGTATCGTTTTTTGAAGTGGCTGAAAATAGGACTTTTGATTACAGACAGGCTTTGCAGGTAATACATAAACGTCCGCTTCCGAATAAAGATATCGTTGTTCTTGCGGTTGATGACGCTAGCCTTGAAATGCTCTGGGATAAATACGGTGAATGGCCTATGCCGAGAAATGTTTACGCAGATATGATTAATTATCTTGAAAAACAGAAACCGCAGCAGATAATATTTGATCTTATGTTTATAAAATCAATAAAAACAACCGGAGATGCTGACAAATACTTAGCAGAGACTATGAATAAATATCCTAATATTTATACTGCAATGAATTTTGATAACCAGCCAACTGATGTTAGAATTCCGGCGGCTTTACCTCAAAGATTAGCTGTCAATCTGGATAACAAATCAAATGTAAATTTTAATGAGAAATATAAATTTTTAAACTGTCGTCCGATTCTCGATTCCTTAATGAACGGAACTGTTAATATCGGAATGACAAATGTTATGAGAAATAGTGACGGAATTATAAGGCACGTAGCACCTTTAATGGTTTATAAAGACAAATTTTACCCGTATTTGACGTTTAAAGCCGGTGCTGACTATCTTAAACAAGAACCTGATAATAACTTTACAATAGATAAAAACTCAAACCTTCTTACCTTTGGAACAAAAATTCCGCTGACAAAAGACGGTGAGGCAATTCTTAACTGGTATGGTCCGAGCGGAACACATACAATTGTTCCAATGTATAAATTAATTAAAGAAATGGACGAAGGAATCAAGAGCGGATTTGATTTCAGAGATAAAATTATTATCATAGGAACAACTGCAATGAGTCTTCACGATACAAAGAGTGTTCCTGTCCAAGAAGGGGTTTATCCCGGAGTAGAAGTTCATGCAACATTCTTCAATAATATGCTGGATAATAATTTCATTCTAAAGACAGACTTTTGGGTTGATATATTAATACTGGCTGCTGTTATTGCGATAGTTGGGGGAATTGTAATGCTTTCCACTTCAACATTGTTTGCATTCCTCTCAACTGCATTATTTACAATAGCTTATTTATTTATTTCTTATTACATAATGGAATTATACAATCTCTGGATACCGGTTGTACTTCCAATAATCTCCATTATGGCGGCATTTGCGCTGTCATTCCTTGCTAAATATTTAATGAAGGCAAAGGATTTTGAATACCAGTATAAATTAGCAACTATCGATGGACTTACAGAACTCTATAACCACAGGTACTTCCAGGATACGCTAAGAAAACAGATTGATATTGCAAGAAGATATAATCAATCTTTTTCACTCATAATTGTTGATATAGATTTCTTTAAGAAGTTTAATGATACATATGGACATCAGGCAGGAGATGCCGTTTTAAGGCAGGTTGCCCAGACACTTAAGAAAAACTCAAGAACAACTGATTACGTATGCAGATACGGCGGAGAAGAGATGAGCATAATTCTTCCCAATACTGGAGCAGTGGAGGCTCTAAATAATGCTAATCGTATCTGTAAAGCAGTTGCAGAAAAACCATTCCATCTAACACCTGTTGACACGGCAAATGTCACAATAAGCCTTGGTGTTGCGACATTCCCTGATAACGCGCAAACGCCTCAGGATTTGATTGAATGGGCTGATAAAGGTTTGTATTATGCCAAAGAACATGGAAGAAATCAGGTTGGACGGTACTAATGGAAGTTGCTATCATCGGAGCAGGGCTTGCCGGATCTGAAGCCGCATTACAATTAGCAAAGCGAGGGATTAAAGTAAAACTATACGAAATGCGCCCTGATAAAACAACAGGAGCACACGTAACCGGTGATTGCGCAGAATTTGTATGTTCAAATAGTTTAGGCTCCTCAGATATTACAAACGCAAGCGGGCTTTTAAAAAAAGAGATGGAGATCCTCGGCGGAGAATTAATCAAAATCGCTTATGAAAACTCTGTTCCCGCCGGAAACGCTTTAGCAATTGCAAGAGAAGATTTTGCACAGGCTGTTACCAAAAGAATAGAGGAAAATCCTAATATTGAACTTATTAGAGAAGAAATCACCGAAATTCCGGAAGGAAACGTAATTATTGCCTCAGGCCCCCTTACGAGCGATAAGTTTGCAGAAGCAATAAAAGAGTTTACCAGAGAAGAGCATTTATCTTTTTTTGACGCCATTGCACCCATTGTAGAAGTAGATTCAATAAACTTTGATAAAGCCTTCTGGGCATCAAGATATGATAAGGGAGAAGCCTCTTACATTAACTGCCCGATGAACAAGGAAGAATACGAAAACTTCTATAATATATTAATAAATGCCCCGAGAATTGAGCAGCATCAGGTTGATAAAAATTCCAAGTACTTTGAATCTTGCCTGCCAGTAGAAGTTTTGGCCTCTAGAGGAATTGATACCCTGCGTTTTGGCCCGATGAAACCTGTTGGTTTAATAGATAAAAGAACAGGTGTAGAAAATTATGCAGTAGTTCAGCTAAGACAGGATAATTCTGCAAAAACCCTCTTTAACCTTGTCGGCTTCCAGACAAATTTAAAATGGGGAGCTCAAAAAGAACTTATTCATTCAATTCCCGGATTAGAAAACGCTAACATTGTCCGCTATGGAGTAATGCATAGAAACACCTTTATAAACAGCTCCCAAATCCTAAACCCGACTCTTGAAACACGCGAGCGGCAAGGGCTGTTTTTTGCCGGCCAAATAACAGGAACAGAAGGCTACACTGAATCAATCGCAACAGGTATGCTTGCAGGAATAAATATGGCAAGAAAACTTGAAGGCAAGCCACTTCTGGAGTTACCCCGAGAGACAATGCTAGGTGCGCTAACCTTTTACATCACAGATAAAGCACACCTTGAGCACATCTCATCGCGCGATGGTTCTCTAAGGTACCTACCTCCTCAGCCAATCAATTCCAACTGGGGAATTTTAGCGCCGATTGATTTACCACGTAAAAAAGATAAAAAGCTTAAAGCAGAGCTGTTATCAAAACGTTCGCTTCATTTAGCAGAACTAATAGTTAACGATTTGTAAAGTTTTGTAAAGCTCATGAGCAATTCTTAAACCTCAAAATACTTTATATATATACGAATAGTAAATCGAGGCAAAAGGAGTATAATCATGGGAATTGATATTTCTAAACTTGAAGGCACATTAAAGACATTAGCCGGTCTGTCAGATTCAGACAAAAACGGAAAAATTGAAGGCGACAAAGAAGTTTCAATTTTTAAAGGGTATGCTAATTCAGCATTAGAAAATGGACAAATTACAGAGGCTGAATACAAAAACATCTTCGGTCTTGAAACAAAAGCTGCTGAGACAGTAACAACTACAGCTACAAATCCAATGTCTAGAAAAGAAAAAAGAGCTCTCAAAAAAGAAGCTAATGACAGAGAAGATGCTGTAAAAGAATCTGTAACAATAATGGTAAAAAATAATGTTAAGCCTCAAGAATTAATAAAAAATTTGAAAAAACAATACTCAAATCCGGAATATCAATTATACATAAATGAAGTTGAATCAATGTTAAATGCAGTTAATTCAACAGCATATAATTCAAAAGAAGATGTTGAAAAAATATATGAACAGGTAAAAAACCAGTTAAAGAACTCTAATAACTGGGACGGATTCCATAAAGATATTTTGAAAGCTCTTGTTGATCAAGCTAAATCAAATCAAATTAATAAAGAATACAATCAACTTGTAGAAAGATACAGCCAGATTAAATCCACAATGGCTAATACAGATATCGTAAAAAATCAAGGTGATAACTTCAAAGCTTATGTAGAAATCCTTAAAGATGAATTGCAGACTAAAGGTGCCGACGGAAAGAAAGAATGGAATAAATCTTATACAAAAGAAGCTTTTGAACTTTTAGAAGAATATGCAAAAGATGATGCAAAATCTTTAGTAGAATCAAGAATGCCTAACACAGAAGGTACTTCAGCTCGTAAAATCAAAAAAGAATTAAACGCTCAAAATAAAGGTGGAGATGATTATCAAACAGATGCAATTAAAGAATTAAAAACTGATAGAAAAGTTTTTGCAAGAAGAAATACTGTTGAAGACAGAAACGAAGAAATCAGCAAGATCTCAAGAGAAGACTTGAAAGACCAGCTCGGAAGAGAATTGTTTGAAAAATTAAACAGATCATATCTTCCAGTAGTAAGAAATACTGATGGAACATATGATTTAACAAAACTTTCAGATGCAATCTTAACAAGAGTCGGTGCAGATTATCAACTAAATCAGTCTAAAGATCATGAGATGGCAGAATTAACAAACGTTCAGCGCCATCTAAAATCTCTCGGTATAGATGTTACAGAAAAAGAAGCCAAAAAGCTTGTAGAATTCTGTGATTTCAAACGTGAAAAAAGAGACAGATCTCTTAAATCTCTCGGAAACAAACTCTTAGGAGGCATTCCTAGTCTAATCTCCGGCGGAGTTGGAGCATATAATGCTACAAATGGACGGGATGTACATGTTGATCAAACTGTAAGACTAAATATTGGCGATAAAGAAACTCTTAAACAAATGGTTTCACAATTAGAAAATGCTGGAATAAAATTTGATGTAACAGAATTAGCTAATGGTGGAGCGACAATAAATATCAATCAAAATGTATTAATTCCAGGCGGAGATGTAATAAATAACCTTATTAAAGGTGTCGGTGCCGGAGCTGTTATCGGAGCATTATGGGCACTATGCGACTGGGCAATCGGAGATGCTAAAGATGAAAAATCTTGCATGTCAATCTCTGATTATGATAAAAATGATCCTAAATATACAGATGCTGAAAAATATAAAGAATACATCAGCGAAACTTACGACAATCCTGATAAAGTAAAATCTCTTCATCTATTAGTTGATGCATACAAAGAAGCATACGGTGACAACTGGCACGTAGAATTTTGGCAGAAGCTAAGAGATATGGCCGGTATTGGCTCTAAATTCAATCCGGAAGAATGCAGAATGATGAAATATGCAGCAGATGATGTTCCTGTAAAACCACATAGACCTGAAGCTACAGAACCGGATCCTGTTCCGGTAACTCCATCATCACCTTGTGAAGATGAAGAAAAATGTGATGCTTCTATTGATAGCCAGTATACAGATACAACATTCACTTACACAAGAAAAGGCGGAGATACTTGGAAAGAAATCGTAAAAGCATTCTATCCTTGTCTTGAAGAAGATTATGGTATGTTCGGTAAAGACGGAGCTATCAGAAGACTTAAGAAAGCTTTAAGTTACAATGAAGACGGTACATTTAATAAAGAAACTTACAGAGCTTTACTTCAAGGTGGCGATCTTCCTAAGACAATGAAGTTACCTGCTCAAATCGATGGCTGTGACAGAGTTGACAATGCTAAAGTTAAAAAAGTAAAAGTTCATGGTGGCGGCAAAGCAAAAATTCAAACCGTCGGCAATGGCAGCGGATACTATACATATACAGCAGAAGACGGCTGTGATGGTCAAACAGCAACAGGCTCTACTAAACAAGAAGCTTTAGCTAACTTGAAAAAACAAACAGGTAAAACTTATACAAATGAACAAGATTTGCTAAAATAATACAGAATCTATGGTTGTTTTCTTTTAAAATATAAAGAGACGGTTTTAATAAAACCGCCTCTTTCTTTATATCTCCAGCCTATTTATTAGCCAAGAACTTCTTCTATATCTCCAATGATTCCTTCATTATTACCGCCACAATCGCAGTTACACTTGAAGTTTTCAAGGATTTCTATTATTCTGTCCAGTTTTGAGCTGTAATCAGGTTTTGTCCAATCAATACCTTTTAAAAGATTTAGGATTTGGTCTAAAATTTCTGAGTTATCATTAATACCGTCCATCTTGTTATTGATTTCTTTAAGCAAATCTTCAATTGTTGTAGTATCAACATCAACCTTGATATCAAGATTTTCTAACAACTCTTTGTATCTATTGTAGTTAGCTTCATCATGTTGCTTCCAGAGTTCTTCTAACTGATCTAATGTTATAGAAGATCCGCCATTACCATCACCAATAGCAACTTTAATTTCGTCAATTGCAATTTTTAACTCTTTAACTGAATTATTTAAGTTTTGAAGATATTTATTAGCAATTGATTGATTTGATATAATTGTACTCATATTTTTATCAATACTGCTTAACAAGTTTAACGCATTATCAAACTTAGAATCAAATTGAGACAACCATTGGTTTACTTTCTGTGACTGTTCCCCAATAGCCTTATACATAGCATCTACAGTTGCCTGTAATTTATCAAGCTGTTCTTGAAGTTTCTTAATTTCATTTGTTATATTTGAAGATCCCTTATTAACAGCGTTTGTAACATCATTAATTGCTTTAATAATTTCGTCTTTTGAAAGTCCTGCAAAGATTGATAAATCATCTAACTTAGCGCTAATTGTCTGCATTTCTTCCAGCTGCTTCTGTTCTGTTTGAACATATGTTTTCTGGAACTTTTCAATTTTTGCTTGAAGTTCAGAAGAAGACATATTGATTGCATCTGCTATTGTCATACCCATAAGCTTAAACATATCTTCCAATCTTTGATAATCAATACTGCCAGAACCGCCTGACTGAATATTTTTGATTGCATCAATTAATTCCTTATGTTTTGTATCATCTTTAGCAATTACTAGAAGCGTATCAGTATTTGCTTTAATACCTTCCAGACTTTCAGCCATGTCTTTTTGTTTTTCTTGCATTAATGCTAACTGTGCTGTTTGGATTTTATTATCTACAACAATTGAGCCCAACATTTCAAATTCTTTTTTCTTATCATCAGTATATTGATCTCTAAATGCCTTAAAGTCATTTATCATATCTGTTAGTTTTTGACTGATATTTTCTAATGTTCCTTCTATTGATTCTAGTTTAGATACCAGTTCTTCTAATTTTGCTAATGTCTGAGCATTAAATTCTCCATCAGCAGCAATAGCTTCCTGATACAACTTATAGAACTCTTCTAATTGAGATTGAGTAATCTTATCATTTGCATACATTTCAGGTAACACTTTTACATAGTTCATAACTTTTGTTAAAAGCTCATTTGTTTTACTCAATTGAGCGTTTGTAATCTGACCATTCTGATAGATTCCAGGTAAGATGCTTACAAATTTTGTAATACCGCTTAACATTTGATTGCTGATTTGTGTTGCCTGGGTATTCTTTTCGATTGCTTTAATAATTTGAGCAGCATTCATGTTTTCTACCTGGATTTGAGTATAACCCATATGCATCATTGCTGCAATAATATCGTTTTTATTCATTTTAAGAGTAGAAATAACTGTCTCGAAGTTTGCATTGCTGTCGAG
>CALUSZ010000148.1 GCA_944323495.1 Candidatus Gastranaerophilales bacterium | reverse complement strand
TATGCAGACAGTGTTCAAGCAGGACAGGTGTAAAAAATATTATTTGACTTTATTTAAAAATCACCATCTGTTTGGAGTTCAAGAGGGAGGTGAGTTATATCTTCTGGGAACTGATATTAACGGTCGTGACGTGTTTTCAAGACTCCTCTTTGGAGGCAGAATCTCGATGACAGTGGGTTTTCTTGCTCTTCTTGTCGTATTCCCTATAGGGCTTTTGTATGGCGGAGTTTCAGGGTATTTTGGGGGAATCACTGATACTCTTATGATGAGATTTGCGGAAGCTGTTATGGCTATACCAAGTTTTTACCTTTTAATAATACTGGCAGCGATTTTACCAACAGGAATGACAAGTGTACAGAGGTTTGCACTGATTGTTGTAATCTTAGCCCTTATAGGCTGGGCTGGTTTTGCAAGGGTCGTAAGAGGAATGGTTCTGTCTATTAAGAATGAAGAATTTGTTCAGGCTGCAAAAACAATGGGTGCATCTAATTTGAGAATAATTCTAAAACACATTCTTCCGCAGACTACAAGTTATGTTATTATTGCAATGACATTAAGTGTACCTTCATATATTCTTGCAGAATCCGGCTTAAGCTTTCTGGGACTTGGAATTCAACAGCCAGATGCAAGCTGGGGAAATATGCTTAAAGAAGCGCAAGAATTTACAAATATTTTATACAGACCTTGGCTTCTTACCCCCGGGGTTTTAATATTTATAGCTGTACTTTCTTTTAATATCCTTGGAGATGCTATACGTGATATCTTAGATCCAAAATCTCAAAAGAGAATATAAAAAAGGCTTCCGGATGATGTTTTAATCATCCGGAAGTCCTATCATAGAGTTTCAAATTACTATCCTAGGATATCGTCCAAATCTCCAATAATACCTTCATGATTTCCACCACAATTGCATTCACAAGTTACCTTGCCTGTAATATCAACTGTTACCTTGTGGTCTTTTATTGCAGCTAAGATATCATCCAATTTTGCCATCAAATTAGTATCATCATATTTATTGTCTTTGATGTTATTAAGGACATTAATGATAGTATCCATTTTTTCTAAAATTTCCTTGTCATTTGCATTAGATATATTCTTAAATTCATTCAATGCATTCAGGATGGCTGTTGTGTTAGCATCATTCTTATCCATCTTTGCAAGAATTTCATTTTTAGCAGTTTCGATTGTTACATTGATAACATCCAATTTACCGTCAATGCTTTCAAGTAGTCCGTTGTTTTTAGAAGTTAACTGCAACAATTCGCTGAGCATTTTCTCGACTGATGATAAATCGACATTACCATTGCCGCCGCCTTCAATTTTGATGTTTGCAATAGCATCAATAATTGCCTTGGCTTCAGCCTTTCTGTTACTATCCATACTATCAAGTTTTTCAAGTACTTTGTTGAGTAATTCCATAACAGCTTTGCCTGTATCAGAACCGCTATTTGCTACATTCAGGATTTGAGTTAATTTACCGGAGATATCAGCTCCAAGCGTCTTGATTGCATTAAGTATTTCATTTCCAAGAGCCTTGCCTTCTTCGCCGTATTTTTCGACATTACTGTCAATTTTGGCAAGCAGCTGTGCAATTGCATCAAGTTTTTCACCATTATTACCAATACTTGCAAGAATTTCATTAAGAACAGTAGTTGAGCTTGTTCCTAAATCTTCAAGAACTTTTAATACATTTTGCTGGAATTTCTCATCCCGGTTTTGGATTTTTGCAAGTAGTTGTGCAATTGCATCTAATTTAGCGTCACTGCCCTGTGCTGTTTCAAGAAGTTTAAATACAACATCTCCATATTTTGCAACCATGTCAAGGACTTTTTGCTGGAATTCCAAATTCTGATTTTGAATTTTGTTAAGGAAGAAATTAACATCGTCAATTTTGTCACCATTTTTGCTGATTGCTTCAATGATAGCTTTTATATCTTCTTTTGATACACCATTTTCCATCATTTCTAAAAGTTTAGCCAGCATTTGGTTTGTAATGTCTGCTTTAGCGTTGCCTTCCTCTACAAGCTGTGTTAATTTTTCTAATGCTGCCTGTACATCTTTATCATTATTAAATGCCTGATTAATTTGATCAACAATTACATCGAGTTTTGAATCAATGCTTGCCAGCAATTCTAGCATTTTATTAAGTTTTTCGGCGTCAGAAATATTAGAATTTTGAATTTCATCAAGTTTTGCTAATATATCAGCTTGGATTTCACCATTTGCTTGAAGCTGCGCAAATAGATTTGTAACCATTGAGGATACTTGTGCTAATGATTCATTACCGTTGTTGATTGCATCAATAATAGCCTGTAAGTCAGCCTTATAGTCAGGTTGCTCTGCTACAAGAGAGGTTAAAACATCTACACTATTTTGTAAGCTTATTATTGCTGACAGTACATCTTCTGTACCTGTTGTTATTGAATTTTTAATATCCGTCAGCAATTGATTATTTTCTGCCATTGAATCAACCAATTTTGTTAAGATCCAGCTGTTTTCGCCGACAAGTTCTTTAATTTCATCAAGCGTTGCTCCCTGTTTTATAGAATTTTCAAGAATTTGTGCCAGCAAATTATTAGTAACATCCTGCCCATCTTTTAAGGCTTGAATAGCCTCTTCTAATGAAGAATTTGGCGTAATTGTAAGATCTACATTCTGTGAAATATTAATATCTCCATCGTCAGGTGTACAGCTTGCCAGTGTTCCAGCTGCAGCTACTCCAGCCGCCGGCACCGCTACTTTTTGTAATAGACTAAGAATTTTAGGGAGATCTTTTGCATACTTAACAGCACCTGCACCACCTGCAAACATTAGAGCAATATCGGCTGCATTCATGTCATCTACAAAATCAGCAAATCCTAATAACAGCTCTCTTTCAGTTCCGGTATAATTTTTAGCAGCATTTCTAATTTTATCAGAAGACCAGTCTCCAAAATTTTCAACAGCTATTACAGCTTCTGCTGCAATACCGCCAGACATAAAACGAGCGACTTTTCCAAGTGTTTCTGAACCAGTAAGCTCTGTAACAGCTCTTTCTGCATTATCAGCGTTATCTTTCACTATATCAGTTACGGTCTTAGTCGCTGCACCTATTAATGCCCCCGTTGTTTCCAGAAATCCATTACTATTATTCCAAGCGTTAGTAAAGTTTTGTGCATAGCCGCTTACTCCCTTTTTAAGTTTACTCCAGAAGCTTGCTTCTTCTTGTGGAGCTTCTTCTTTCTTAACTGTTTTTGTATATTGCATCTTACCATCTTTACTTTTCCCTTTGTTAATAAGTACAAAATCCCCAATTTGCACTTCTCCCGATGAAAAAGCTTTATTCAAGGCTTCCTGTTCCTGTTCTGTCAGTCCAAGCTTTTTAGCCTCTTGGTCGTTAATTCGACCATCCTTTAGGGCAGAAATAATCTTCTGCGCTTCTTCTGGATTTAGTTTGTTAAAATCAATGCCCATAGTAGTTAGTACTCCTTTCTATTATTTTCGTAACAATACAATCCTACTTTTTTTATGGTTAACGGCATTTTTTTGAAAAACTTTAGTAAAAAAATGATAATCGTTACAAATATTTACAATAATAGCTGCAAACTAAATAATAAAGCTAATCTATTAAAGAATACTCTAAAAGATTGATTGCAAAACAAGCTTGAAAGTTTTATTCTTAATTAAAGAGGTCTTTTGTGAAAAAAAATCAATTAAAAAAACAGATACAACATAAAGAATTACAAATTAAAAAATTGCATTTGCACCAATCATCTTCTGATGTATGTAATCAGCTGTATAATAGTTTGATTCTTGAAAAAGCAATTCTTAAGAAGGAATTAGAAAAACTGGAAGTGAACCCTTTTATTGAAAAATTTAAAAAATTTCTTCCAAAAAAAGAAAAACTTATTTGTGATTATTTTAAAGGGGTTTAAAAATTTTGTAAGATTTTCATAGTTTATGATATAATCAAATAAGAAGGGGAATTATGCTAGATATAAACTATGAGTCTAAAAAATCCATACGCGGCGCCTTTGGAGAAGAGCTGGCAGTGCTTGGAGGCAAAAATCCGGATATAGTGGCTCTGGATGCTGATTTATCCGGTTCAACTCAAACATCTATATTTGCAAAAGCATTCCCTGAACGTTTTTTTGACGTAGGTATTGCAGAACAAGATTTGATAACAACAGCTTTGGGCCTTTCTTTAACCGGAAAAATTCCTTTTGCGGCAACTTTTGCCGTATTTGCGACAGGAAGAGCTTATGATCAAATCAGAAACTCTATCTGTTATCAAAAAGCAAATGTAAAAATTATAGGAGCACACGGAGGAATTACTGTTGGCGAAGATGGTGCAAGTCATCAAGCACTGGAAGATATTTCTCTTATGCGCGGGTTGCCTAATATGACCGTTATAGTTCCCGGTGATTACGAACAGACACGGCAGGCTGTGAAATTTGCTTCTGAATACAAGGGACCTGTTTATATTAGATTATCACGTATGAATGTTCCGGATATATTTAGCAATAATTATAAATTTGATTTTAATAAAGCTGTTATAATAAAAGAGGGAACCGACGTTACATTATTTACTGCCGGAGACGTGTTAGCAGAAGTAATAAAGGCAGGAGATATTTTAGAACAAAAAGGCATCTCTGCCGAAATCATAAATATTCCCGTAATAAAACCTCTGGATATAGAGAGTATAATAAAAAGTGTTAACAAAACAAAACTCGCAGTTACAATAGAAAACCACTCTGTAATTGGCGGTCTGGGTTCTGCTGTATGCGAAACTCTTGCCGAAAATTCACCGCACAAAGTTCTTAGAATAGGAGTCGATGATGTATTCGGACAGAGCGGAAAACCTGATGAATTATTGAATTTCTACGGATTGAACGCTGAAAGTATTGCAAATAAGGTTATTGAGATAAAAAAATGATACAATTAAGATCTGTTACAAAAAAATATAAAAACAATTATGCATTAAAAAATATTAATCTTGATATTTTATCCGGAGAGTTTGTATTCATAACCGGAGCTTCAGGAGCCGGAAAATCAACTCTTATCAAAATGCTTTACAAAGAAGAGACTCCTACAACAGGTACTGTCTTAATAGGAGGAATTAATATTGCAAATCTGCCTCCTGAAAAAGTTCCAAATCTAAGGAGATGCATGGGGATTGTATTCCAAGATTATAAACTACTTCAAAACCAGTCGGTATTTGATAATATTGCATATGTAATAAGAACTCTCGGTATAAGTTCTTCAGATATCAGAACTCGTGTAACAGGGGCTTTAAAAGTCGTAGGACTTTTAGATAAAGCTAAAGCAAAACCAAGCGAGCTCTCCGGCGGAGAACAGCAGAGAGTCAGTATAGCAAGAGCTCTTGTAAACGGCCCGCCTTTGCTTATCGCTGATGAACCGACCGGAAACCTTGACCCTAAAAACTCACTTGAGATTATGCAAATTCTTGAACAGATTAACCAGAGAGGTATAACGGTTATTGTTTCAACGCACGATTATACACTTGTTGACAGATTTAGAAAGAGAGTTCTGACACTCGATAAGGGCGAAATCATAAGAGATATTCAGGCAGGTACTTATGGACAATAGCAGACAGCAGTTAAAAAAGACAGTAAAAAAACACATTCCTAAAGATTGGTTATGTGAGCTGCGCATTGCATATAGAATTGTTATGGAAGCAGTTAATGATATAAGAAGAACCGGGATTATTAACCTTGTTATTATAACTACGATGGCTGCTATTCTAACGCTGTTTGGAGTTCTATTCAGATTTACGCTTTCTCTTTCAACTTTTGCCAATGAGCTGGGCAATGTATTAGAAATTTCAGTATATTTAAAATCAAATACATCTCCTTCCATTGTAAAGGATAGAATTAAAGAAATAAAACATGTTAAAACAGTTACGTTAAAGACAAAAGAAGAGTCTTGGAACAGCTTAAAGCAAGAGCTGGGATTACATGATGTCGCAAATCCTCTTCCCGATACGTTACGGGTTCGGGTTGATAAGCCTGAAAATATTGGAGAAGTTTTCAATCAAATCAAACCTATCAGCGGAGTAGAGGATATTGGATATGCAAAAGAATTAGCAAAAAAAATGCAAGTTTTAACAAATGTAGTGAATACTACGATGATTTTTGTTATAATAATATCAGCAGCCCTTACAATTACAATCATAAATAATACTATTCAGCTGGTAATCCAGTCCCGAAAGGACGAAATAGAAATTATGCGGCTTATGGGCGTGAGCAACTGGTATATTAAAACACCGCTTGTAATGCAAGGCGCGTTCTACGGTTTCGTTTCTTCCGTAATTGCAGTAATCCCGCTGAACTGGGTGCAGGGGCTGCTGATAAATGTACATAAGTTTTTCTTGATACCTACTCCACATTATGCGCAAAATATTGTTATAATAACATTGTTAATAATAGGTACGGCGTTCGGAGCAAGCGGAAGTTTGTTATCAATAAAAAAACATTTACAGGTATAATTATAAGGTGAATTAATATGGATAAAACTATAGAATTAGTAAACGGTGTAAAAGATATTCATGCTATGCCTAATGTAATAGTTAAGGCTTTGAATATAATGAAAAAACCTACTGCAAGTATGAAAGAGCTCGGTGATATTGTAATGTATGACCAGTCCTTAACAATAAAAATTCTTGCTCTTGTTAACTCTGCTTATTACGGCTTTTCACAGCAGATAAGCTCTATAAGTATTGCTTTATCACTCCTTGGAATGGTAAAAGTTAAGAATATTATTGTAGCTGTAGCAATGAAACCGATGATGTCCAATCAAGGCGACAAAGAGTTATGGAAACATTCAATGAGAGTTGCTGCTGGATGTGAATATTTAGCAAACTTAACAAAAATTATGGATTCGGACGAAGCTTTTATTGCTGGCTTTGTGCATGACGTAGGTAAAATGGTTTTACATATGTCAAACGAGAAGTTGTATAATAAAGTTGTTTCAGCTGTAAATGACGGTGCTGATATACTTGATGCTGAAAAGAAATATTTCGATTCTGACCATGTTAAAACAGGCGCTTTGCTTGCAAAAAGATGGCAGCTTCCTATATTACTTGCTAACATTATTTCATACCATCATACACCGTCTTTATCATCAATTCCGGGGCCGTGCAATTTGGTTTGCTTAGTAGATAAACTTGTTCAGGAGAACTTTAATCCTAATATCTTAGATAAAGATTTTATCAAAACTCTGGGTATCGACTTTGCTGATATTGAGGATTTAAGAACTACTATTATGCAAAAAGCAGAACTGTTGATTTCAGAATTAGCGTAAGGCGGCGGTATGCAAAGCAGAATAGTCTTAGTTTCGGATGATTCTGATTTCTTTGAGTATATTATACCAAAGCTTATGATTAGAAAGAATGATGAGCTTTTTCGCTATGGGTTTGAAACTTTTTCAGCCAAAATACAGCTTATAAAGAATGCTGTTTTTATTATTAACAGTGAAAATAATGAAAAAAAATCTCTAGAGCTTCTTAAATTATTAAAGAGTTTTCCTGTAATAGTTTTTGCATACAATGAAAATCCAGATTTTCAAACAGCTGCATATAATCTCGGAGTATTAAATTTTATTACTCCATTTAGCGACGATGCGGAATTGCAGGCCGGGATTATTAATGCTTTAAATATTGCTGCACTTTATGAAAAAAATAGACAATATAGAGAAATACTTGTCAGAAATAATATAATTAAAAATGAACAAGAAGTATTTTTGGATTATGAGAATATTTTGGATAAAGAATTGGCAAGAATTAGGACAGAAGCTTCCAGTGCGGTTTTAGCAGCAATTTCTCCGGATGACAAGAGCAAATTTCTAATACAGCCTGCCCAGATAGAAACAGGTATTTTAAATAATATAAGAAAAAATGATATTCTGCTTAATTTTGCCCCGAGTAAATACTTTTTGCTGCTGCAGGATACAAATATTGAAAACGCAGAGAAAATTTGGGAAAAAATAAGGTTAGCCGTTCCAGAAAAAATTTATGCAGGCTTTGCAAACATAGCTTCAAAAAACAGACAGCAGATTGTAAATGAAGTTTTGAATAAATTGCATGAAGCCATTAACTGTAATATGGATTATATTAAACGTAATTCTAACAATGTTCCTGCTGAAAATTTTAAGATATTCAGACAGGAATTCCAGAAGAAAATTGAAAAAACGGTCGTTCCTGTTTTTTATCACATCCAGCAAAAATATAATGGACGGCTATTTAATGCAGTAATAAATCTAAGCAGCGGAGATGGTACTAATACGCTTAACATAATTGGAAGACACACCGCGGCATCATTTACAATTACAAGTCCCGGTTTTACAAAAATAAATATTGATATATCTTACCAAACGCAAAATAAGCTTCCTCAAAAAAGATTTTCACTTGAGCCGAATGAATTTGAGGCAGGATTCTTGGAGGACTTGCTGGAACAGTTTATAATGGAATTTAGAAAGGAGATTAATGATGACAATACTTAATTCACAAGACAGCCTTGTTTTAATTATTGATATACAAGATAGACTCTTAAACGCAGTTTTTGATAAAAGTTTGGTAGAAAATAGAGCAAATGTTATTGCAAAAGCTGCAAATATCCTTAAAATTCCGGCCATTGTAACAGAACAATACCCAAAAGGTCTTGGAAATACAATCTTATCACTAAAGGAAAGTCTTGGAGATAATGCTAGATATTTTGAAAAAACAGCCTTTTCTGCCCTGGATAATAATGAAATAAAAGAGGCTGTCAGAAAAGAAGATAAAAAACAAATTATTTTATTTGGTATAGAAACCCATATTTGTGTAAACCAAACAGCATATGCGCTTCTGGAAGAAGGTTATGAAGTGCATGTTATCAGAGATGCATGCGGCAGCCGTTCTGAAATAGAATATTCTTCAGGCTTAGCAAGAATGAAAGACTACGGCGCACATATAATAACAGCTGAAATTGCACTCTTTGAGTGGCTTAGGGGGGCAAAACATCCAAACTTCAAAGAAGTTCAAAGTTTGATTAAATAGTTTAATTTTTTTAACTTTACAGTATCGGTTCCAATACCGGTCAGAAGCATTGTGGATTTTTCATTAGTCCGCTCATCTTCTATATTATATTTGTTAAAGAGGATTTCAGAGAGCTCAAAGCCTGACAATCCTTCTTTTTTTATAAGAATTTTTGTTATGTCATCTCCGTAAAACTCTATATTTGTTAGTTTTAAACGGATTGCTTTAATTTGAGTTATTAAAGATTCTATCTTCTTTCTGCCTTTTGCTGAATTTAGATAATTTATATTGGCCTCAATCGTTGCAAGCATAGGATAAGAAGGCGATGTGGTGGTTATCATTTTGAGTTTAGATTTTATGTCCAAATCACAATTTGAATGCAATAGAGCAGTAGGATTAATTCCTCCGGCAGTCTTATGAAGTGATTGGACTGTAAAATCTGCATACTTTACAGCACTTTGAGGCAGATTTGGACTGAACGGATATAAGGCTCCGTGAGCTTCATCAACAATCAAATATACATTATATTTTCTGCATATTTCACTTATTTCAGATATATCCGATACAATCCCTTCATAGCTTGGAGAGGTTACAACAATTGCCTTTGGAGAATATTTTATCAACAATTCTTCAACATTTTTCAGCCCTTCATATATTCCCCATTTCTCGTTGTATGGGAGTGAATATTCTATAATCTCGGCTCCGGCAAGCATTGCTCCATTTTTATGACAAGGATGAGCTTTTTCCCATATTAAAATTTTATCATTATGCGAGCAGCAAGCTAATATAGATGCAATAATTCCGCTTGAAGATCCATTAGTTAAAAAATGGGTAGATTTTGTATTATAAATTTTTGAAGCTTTTTCTTCAGCTTTTTTTAAAGCTTCTTCCGGATTATAAGCATCAACTTCAGAAATATCAGCCTTATACCACTGGTAAAATTTATGCATAATAGCAAGTTTTCCGCCATGGCTTGGTGTCGTAAAAAGTATTTTTCTATTCTTCTTTTTTAAAAGTGATATCAAACTCATTTTTCTATTTTAACATTAAAAAAATATTTTACAAAATATTAAGTGTATTTTTAACCATTTTAAAAATCATCCTAAAGTATTATCTTTTTTGAAATACAACCCTCTTGAGAACTGATTAAGTGTATGATATAATAATAGTAGAGGATTAAATTATCCTTTGACGTAATTCTAAAATTTATAATTTTAGAATGTGACAATCTAAAAAAAGCCCTTGAATGTGGCAAAGGGGTGATGAATTAAAAACCACCCCCGGAGTGTTATAGCCCCACACCACTCCTTAATAAAAAAGGTATCTGTTACTTAATACAATAGGTGAGAGCAATGGATACGACAGTAATTATACACAGACCCCAAAGTGAGAAAACTGCGGTAAGCGCGGCAGGAATAGGTATCGCTATATGCCTTTTATTCTCCCAAAATTTATTAATATCAGCCAAAGACATACACGGAGATAAAATCGCAGGACTGCCGCCAAGTATTAATTATATTCAGGAAAGGCAAAAAACAAGGGAACTAATATTTGAACAAAGTATATTAGAAAAGTATCAAAATTCACAAATTGTAGAAGTAGAAAAAGGTGTTAAACATGTCAGAATGATTAAATATTACCAAAACAAACCCGTTCGGATAAACATAGTCGAACTGTCACAGGGGGTAAATAACGATCTTGTTATAGAGCCGTCAATTGCATCAAATACTTTAGCGAATCGTTCAAAAATTTCAACCATAGCAAACAGAGAAAATGCAATTGTTGCAATAAACGGAGGTTATTTTAAACCACAGACCGGTGTTCCTTTAGGCACATTAATGATAAATAAAAAACTTTACACCGGACCAATTTATGACAGAGTGGCGATGGGAATTTTCGATAACGGATTTGATATGGCAAGAGTTCAGTTAAATGCAAAGATAGAAACCAACATAGGAGGGATTAAAATTGATAATGTCAATCAACCTAGAATGCTGTCAGTGCATACAATCGTATATACGCCGGATTGGGGTAAGTATTCTCCGCCTTGTCCGAAATATGGTATGCAATTAGTTGTTGAAGATGGAAAGCTTACACGTATTGCATACGGACGAAGCCAAATCCCAACAAATGGATATGTTATAGTCGGTTCGCAAAAAAACTTAAAACCTTTTGTTAAAGCAAAGAGATTTAATTTAGACTTAAAAATTAATCCCGAATGGAATAATGTTAATCACATTATAAGCGGGGGGCCTTATTTGGTTAAAAATGGCGAAGTTTTTGTCGATATGACAGCACAGAAGCTTGCCTCTGTCGGCGGTCGTAATCCAAGAACTGCTATTGGATACACTAAAGACAATACGCTTATAATGCTTACTGCAGACGGAAGAGAAGGCGCTTCGATTGGTCTTACATTAGTGGAGCTTGCAAATCTAATGAAGGATTTGGGCTGTATTAATGCTATGAACCTTGACGGCGGCGGCTCAACCGTTATGTATGTGAACGGCCAGGTCGTTAATAAGCCGGCGATTCTGGGTGGAATACCTTTATCACACACCTTAGTCGTAAAAAAAGTTTCTTAATAGCGGTGCACATTTGCCCTAGAGAGCAGCCCGTCTCTGTGTCCGACAGAGGCGGGTTTGAGTATCCTGAAGAATGATTGCAAGAAGAGGAAAAATATGTTAATCTGGATTATTGGTCTTATAAGTGAAATTTAAAAAGGGGGTAAACTATGAAGGGTTTTGCGATGTTATCTATTGGACAGACAGGCTGGATTGAAAAAGATATTCCAAAATGCGGGCCAAATGATGCAATATGTAAGCCAATTGCTCTTGCACCTTGCACTTCTGATGTGCATACTGTTTGGGCAGGAGCTATTGGAGACAGGCATAACATGATTTTAGGTCATGAAGCAGTCGGTGAAGTCGTTGAAGTCGGAAATCTGGTTAAGGATTTTAAGGTTGGCGATAGGGTTCTCGTATCAGCTATAACTCCTGATTGGAATTCTCTTGAGGCGCAGGAAGGTTATGCAATGCATTCCGGCGGAATGTTATCAGGATGGAAATTTTCAAATTTCAAAGACGGTGTTTTTGCCGAATATTTTCATGTAAACGATGCAGATGGAAATCTGGCACATCTTCCGGATGGTATGGATTTGGGTGCTGCATGTATGCTTAGTGATATGGTTCCAACGGGGTTTCATGGAGCAGAGCTTGCTGATATTCAGTTTGGAGATAATGTTGCGGTAATAGGAATAGGACCGGTAGGATTAATGGCTGTTGCAGCGGCTGCTATTAGAGGTGCAGCCAATATTTATGCTGTAGGTTCCAGACCAAATTGTGCTGCGCTTGCGAGAGAATTTGGAGCAACTGACATTATTAATTATAAAGAAGGTGATATTACAGAGCAGATATTAGATAAAACTCACGGAAAAGGCGTTGATAAAATTATTATAGCAGGCGGAGATAATGACACGTTTGATCAGGCAATAAGAATGCTAAAACCGGGCGGCAGAATTGGAAATGTTAATTATCTTGGAGAAGGTGATTATGTAAAAATTCCACGCACTCCTTGGGGATGCGGAATGGGGCACAAATTAATTACCGGCGGATTAATGCCAGGCGGAAGACTGCGTTCCGAAAAACTTGCAAGACTTGTTGAGACAAACAGAATTCACCCGGAAAAATTAATTACGCATAAATTCAACGGTTTAGAAAACGTTGAGCCGGCCTTAATGCTTATGAAAGAAAAACCTAGAGATTTAATAAAACCGTTGGTTATAATAGATTAAAATAAAAGCTTCCTCTTAAAGAGGAAGCTTTTTCAATTGTTAAAAAAATATAAACTTTCCTTGTTTATCGGATTTGATACCTTATAATTATTATATATAATGTTAAGTAATAAGGGGGAAAATCATGAAAAATCCATTCAAAGGGGCTGGTAATGAAAATGAAGATATTAATATTGATGATAAAGAAATAAAATCTGATGAAGAAAAAGCTGCTGATGAAAATACCGAAGAAGAAGCAAAAGAGGAAATAGGCGAAGAAAATCAGGATGATGTTAATCCGCTTCAAGAAAAATATGACCAGCTTAATAATCAGTACATAAGACTTGCGGCAGATTTTGATAATTATAGAAAACGTCATGAGCAAGAAAAAGAAGCTCTTTTGAAATACGGAGCAGAAAATACTCTCAAAAAAATGATAGAAGTACTTGATAATTTTGAGAGGGGCCTGAAGGCAATCGAGACTGTAGAAGATTGTGAAAAAGTTAAAGAATGCTACAATCTGGCATATAAAAATTTTACAGATGTTTTAACAAAGGCAGGTTTAGAGGCTATTCAAGCTGAAGGAGAAATCTTTGATCCAAATTTACATGAAGCTGTAATGCAGACACCAACGTCTGACAAACCGGAGCACACTATTATAGCAGAGCTTCAGAAAGGGTATAAATTGGGCGATAAAGTTTTACGCCCTACACTGGTAAACGTAGCAGTACAGGAATAAAAAATAGCGATGAGTGATTATTATGAGATACTGGGCGTGGGGAAAAACGCAACAAAAGATGAAATAAAAAGTGCTTTTAGAAAAATGGCAAGAAAATGGCATCCGGATGTTAATAAATCTCCGGAAGCTGAGTCGAAATTTAAAGAGCTTGGCAAAGCTTATGAAACCTTGATGGACGATGAAAAACGCGCGACTTATGATCGTTTCGGTGAAGACGGTCTTAAGAATGCCGGATTCAACACTCAAGGACCTTTCGCCGGAGGTTTTGGAGACTTAGATGAAGTCTTTAATTCGTTCTTTGGCGGATTTGGTTTTGGAGGAGGCGGAAGAAGGCAGGATCCTAACGCTCCGCAGCGCGGGGATGATTTAAGGCTTGATATTGAGCTTGAATTTGAAGAAGCAGTTTTTGGCTTAACTAAAGAAATTACAATAGATCATCTTGAACCCTGCAAATCCTGCAGCGGTTCAGGCGCAAAAAACGGCGCTAAACCTGTTACGTGTAAAACATGCGGCGGGACAGGACGAATACAACAGACTACAAAAACTATATTAGGTCATTTTACACAAATTGTTACTTGTCCTCATTGTCATGGAAAAGGTACTGTAATTTCTGATCCTTGTCCGGATTGTAGAGGAGAAGGCAGAAAGACTGTTGAAAAGAAAATTGAAGTAAAAATACCTGCAGGAGTTGATAACGGCTCAAAAATGAGACTTTCTCATGAAGGAGATGCCGGAATTAACGGAGGTATTGCAGGGGATTTATATATTGTAATACATGTAAAACCATCACTCTATTATAAAAGAGACGGCATAAATGTGTTTACTAAGCTTGATATAACTCCGGCTCAGGCTGTTCTTGGTGATACTGTTACAATAAAAACTCTTGATGGAGAAAGAGAAATTTCAATACCTGCCGGAATCCAGCATGGAGAGGCTGTAAAAATTAAAGGTGCAGGTGTTCCAAGTATCTCAAAACAAGCCTTAAGAGGAGAACATGTTGTTGTAATTGGGATAAAAACTCCTACTCATATATCTAATGAGGAAAAAGTATTATATCAAAAACTCTATGAAATACAGGCCGGGCGTAAGTCAAAAGAGTCTGTTAAAGAACGAATAAAGGGTGTTTTTAAATAACTGTTCTTATGGTAAAATATTGTACGTATAAGAGTTACAACCTTGGGAGAGATAATGCGGAAGTTTTTAATTATATTAGGAGTCATGCTAATCAGCTGTTCAAATGCTTTTGCTGCAAAAATTCCCGATATGGTAAAGAGCTATATTTTAGAAAAAATTCCGCAAGCTGATATACGTTTTGATGGGGTTATTATTTTGCCTGATAATACTATTTATCTTCCGCTATACCCATCACTTTTTTCAGATATTACAACTCTTAAGATAAAAGAAACCTATCCTGCAAATCAGGATTTGAAACAAGAACCTGATGTTATTATATTTAATAACGATTTTGTCCTGCTTAAGGTTTTAACAGATAGTGAAGGTCATAGAACAGTTCTCCATATGGTTAATCCTCCTCTGCAGGTTCGTACAGGTCTATTGCCTCAGGACATGCTTGTTCCCAGCGGACTCATTATACCTGAAAACATAAAAGGTATAATCGGAAACCTAAAAATAGATACAAAACGGGAAGATATGATAAGGGTTGAAAATGAGGATTCTTATGAGAATTTCTTGACTGAGACTGAACCTGAAATACAGCAGGCATTAATATCTCAGTTAAAAAATAAAATTTTATTTGTTACAACAAATTATTCTAAAAATATACAGGTACTAGAACCCGCAAAAGCTTCTCCTAGTTATTCATTAGCACAAAAGTCTATTCCGGTTGACGTTAAGGCTGTTAACGGTGGAAAATTTTTACTTGTAACTACTTATGACAGACCTTTTGTTGACATTATATCCGTTGCTGATTCAAGATTTATAAAACAGATTAATTTAACTTCTAATCCGGAAGAAATACTTATTGACAAACCCAATAGCAAAGCTTATATAACGTCTCCAAGTGCATCTACGATATTTGTAATTGACCTTAATACAATGGCCCTGACTCAAAAAATAAAAATTAACGGCTATTGCGAAAACCTGCTTTTATGCGAAGATAAATTGTTCTATGTAGATAAATTAAAAAACGAAATTTGGGCAATAGAGCTCAAAAAACAATATGAACTTAAAGATATCGGAAAATTCCCAAATGTATCAGCACTTGCTTTTACTAATAATAAGCTGTATATTTCAAGCAGAACTAAAAGCCGTATTGCAGTTATTGATTATACAACGATGGGACTTATAAACGAATTTACAACTGTGAATAAACCTATTGCCATGCTCCTTCAGGATAAAATATTATATGTCTTGGGTGCGCAAAACAACATAATACAAAAAATTAATACAATAAACGACTCAAGCTCCGGTTCTATTGAACTAGGAACTGAAGGCTTTTCTTCTGGATTCCATAGAATTGAAGATTCTGAATTGGCAATTGTAACCGACTTAAAAAATAATAAATATTCAATAATAGATCTTTCTAAAGGAAAACTGCTAAAAACATACTCGCTAAATGTTCCAATAAAAGATATAGTTATTACAGATAAAGTTAAATTGTTTGACTAAGGAGCTTTGATGAAAATATTGCTGGATGATATTACCATTAAGGTAATGGAAGAGCTTGAAAAAACACAAAGAGATTTTTGGAATATCCCGCGCGAAACGGGTATTATGATTAATATGTTTATCAAAATGATGAATGCACAAAATGTATTAGAGATAGGAACCTCGAATGGCTATTCAGGACTCTGGCTTTCAAAAGCACTAAAAGAGACCGGGGGGCATCTTACTACCATAGAATTCTATGAAAAAAGGCAGAGTATTGCGATTGAAAACTTCAAAACTTGCGGAGTATTTGATATTATAACCCCAATCCAAGGTTCTGCTTGTGATATTCTAGAAAGATTTGATGAAGATTTAAAGTTTGATTTTGTTTTTATTGATGCAAATAAAAGAGAGTATGTAAAATATTTTAATCTTGTAAAACCGCATTTAACGTCAAAAGCTTTTATCGCAGCAGATAATATTATCTCTCATGCAGAAAAAGTTCAAACATTTATAGATGCAATTGATGCAGATGAAGAATTTCAATATGAGATTTTAAACCTTCCCGGCGGCTTACTCGCAGCATACAGAAATACAGATTAATAATCTTCTCTGCCTCTGGCTTTTAAATATTCTCTTATCTGATTTAAAGAAAACTGGATAATCCTTGTAATTCTAGATGGAGAAAGACCAACAGTAGTTGCGATATCCTTTGCCTGCATATTTCTATAAAATCTATATTCAACAACAGTACGTTCTTTTTGTGGTAGTTTTGCAATAGCTTGTTTAATAAGTCGGCTCATCTCTACAATTTCAGCCTGTTCATCAGGCATAGCAGATGTGTCTTTTATAAAATCAAACGGAGATGCATTATCAGTTGCTGCAGCCGCCAAGCCGTCAATTGATAAAATAGTTTCATAAACAGCTTCTCTAACCTTTGCAGGGGATATACTAAAGCCCATATCATCAGAATTATCATCCGCTGCAATTGAATCTGTTACAATACCTTCGTCATCTTTTTTATGCTTTAAAGTATACCATTTATAACGATGTCTTAACTCGTTTCTGATAGCCCATTTTACAGCTGTTGCGATATAAGCATCATTATAATGACTGAGTTGTTCGTCAGTTTTACCTTTAATCAAAGTCTGCACAGCAATAACACCTATACTAACCAATTCTTCATACTCAATCATATGATTAGGTATACGTTTATGCTCAACTCTTGCTACTTTCTGTACAATACCTAAGTATTGTTTGATTAAAGTTTTATTATCCATCTTTTCTTATTAAACTAACCTTATTCAATCATACCTTGATTTTGATATTTTTTCAAGTTGTAAAAAATTTTCTATTTATGTAATATTTAATTTTTGTTTTTAAGTCCGTAGACAAATAACAGAATTTCAGCAACTGCTTTGTATAATTCCGGGGGGATTTGCTGGTTTAAATCTACCATTCTGAATAAAGCTCTTGCCACAGGAGGATTGTCAATAACCGGTACATTATGCTGAATTGCAATATCAATAATTTTTTTTGCAATCAACTCTGTCCCTTTTGCGGTTAACGTTGGAGACTGCATGGTTTCTGCATCATATTTCAGGGCACAAGCAACGTGTATAGGATTTCTAACAACGAAATCAGCATCCGGGACTGAATCCATTGCCCCTTGCTGCAGCATCTGCATACGCCTCTGCCTTAGAGCCGCTTTTACATGCGGATCGCCTTCGGAGTTTTTATACTCATCTTTTATTTCTTTAAAGGACATCTTCTGATCCTTCAAAAACTTCCACTTAGTTACTCCATAATCTGCCGCTGCAATGATTAAAAATGCAATACAAGCCTTATAAATAAATTCAACAACGAGTTTGCCAAATTCAATCATAACGGCAAAATTATTATCTATTGATGCCAGCATAAGAATATCATCAAGATGCTCTTTATAAACAGACCAGCCTACTAAGCCTAAAACAACAACTTTTAAAACATTCTTACCAAGCTCAAAAAGGGTCTTAACTTGAAATAAATTTTTAAAGTATTTAGTAGGATTCAGTTTATCCAGTTTAGGCACAAGCGGAGCTGTCGCAACAAGAGGACCTACTTGTATAAAATCTCCCAGAATAGCAATAAAAGCCGCAACAATAAGTATTGAGCCTATAATCGCAACTGTAGGAATTATTGCAACCGTAAACATATATGGATAACCTATCTCAGAAAGATGCTGGTTCGGGATTTGTTCATAAAGGGTTCTAAATAAACCTACAATTAATTTCCAAATTATAGGAGCCAGCATATTAATAAATGAAAACATAACAAGCAAAGATAAAGCCGTAGAAACGTCTTTTGATTTAACAACCTGCCCCTCTTTTCTTGCTCTCTCAAGCTTTTGGGGCGTGGCATCGAATTGTTTGTCTTCATCTCCCATGAGCTCACCTTAGTTGGATTATATTAATATTATTTTATCATGAACTTATGATTTTATTGTACAATATTTTTATAAGGAGAATTTAATGAAAAATCTATTTTTTGTTGTTTTATCTATATTGGCTCTTTTAGGTGCAGCTTATGCATTTTTGAATATCGAAGGAAAAGTCGGTACGGGAATCGTTTTCATATGCGGATTATTACTCGGGATATTTTTAATGAATATTAAACTTAACATGAAAAATGACAAACTTAATTCTTATAAAAGAGAATTAGAAAAAGAATCAATCGCCTCCGACGCAAACAGTTCCCGCGTAAAAGTGCTTGAATCAAAAATAGAAGTCTTAGAAAAAGCGCTTGAAAACGCATTAAAGAATAAATAAAACACTTGTAAATTTTTGTAAATATTAACCAGATAGTTTATATACATAAAGGCATAATATATAGTAATATTAAAAATTGAAGGATATTAATATAATGCAGATTAGAGCAATCAACAATAACTATACAAATAATAATGGTAATTACAGGCAAAACAAAATTCAAGGCGCAAATTATACGCCATCCTTGAGAGGAGCAAAAGGTTTTATAATAGGGGCTGTTACCGGCGGGGTAGTAGCCTCTCTGTTTAACGGAATAATTTTTATTTATGCGGCTTTAGGTGCTGTCATTGGAGATTGGATAGAGGACAAAAATAACAACAATGATAAGAATAATCGACGCAATGAACACAATTTAAGACTATACAGATAGAGTTTATATGAGAATTAGCACTGGTGTTTAATAGAAAGGAGAAAAAGATGATAGTAAATTCAATCAGTCCAGTAAGGGTTAGTACAACAAATGGTCTAAGGTCAAGACAAAATGCATCACAACAAACCGGTACCATTCAACAACCGGCAGTAAAACAGACCGTCGGAGATAAAGTTGCATTTAAGGGTAAATTCGGTGCTGTAGCAGGTGGTTTAATGGGTGCAGTTGCCGGAGGAGTTCTTACTCTAGTAACATTTGGCGCCGCAAGCGGAGCTGTATTACCTTTAATAGCTGCAGGAGCTGCTATCGGACATAACGAAGAAGAAAAGTCTAATAAAGAAGAGCAGGAAAAAAATAAAAATAAATAAGCTTGCAAAGACTTATTATACGGGTGCAGAGAGAATCTCTTGCACCCGTTTTTAATTTATTGTAAAATAATGTTAAGAATTAAAGGAGAGATATATGACAACGGATTTTAGAAAAATATTGAGTTACGTACCTACAGTTATTGAATCTTCATCCAGAGGAGAAAAGTCTTTTGATATTTTCTCAAGACTTTTAAGAGAAAGGATTGTATTTCTCGGAACAGAAATTGATGACGATGTAGCGAATTCTGTTGTTGCACAGCTACTTTTATTAGATAGCGAAAATCCTGAAAAAGATATTATGTTATATATTAATTCTCCCGGAGGTGTTATAACAGCAGGCATGGCTATTTATGACACTATGAATTTAATCAAGGCAGATGTACAAACTATTTGCCTTGGTGAAGCTGCATCTATGGGTGCCTTTTTACTGTCAGCCGGAGCTAAGGGTAAAAGAATGGCGCTTCCAAGTGCAAGAATTATGATACACCAGCCTTTAGGCGGTGCAAAAGGTCAGGCAACTGATATTGAACTTGAAGCTAAAGAAATTTTGAGAATGAAAGATATGTTAATCGGTATTATGGCCGAAAATTCAAATCAGCCGTTTGAAAAAGTAAAAGAAGACTGTGAACGTGACCATTATCTTTCCGCAGCTGAGGCTGTTGAATATGGGCTTATAGATAAAGTAGTAACATCTGCCGGCTAAATTTGTTGATTGTTGATTTTTATTCTCCTTCATACTAAAATGTTGCTAATATGTGTAGCCGGGTCGGAATTAAAAACCTTACCGGAGTAATATAAATTAAGGAGAAAAAAAAATGACATCAAGAAAATTTTTATTTACTTCCGAATCAGTTACGGAAGGACACCCCGACAAAGTATGTGATCAGATTTCTGACGCGATTTTAGATGAATTCTTAACAAAGGACCCTCAAGCTCGTGTAGCTGCAGAAACAACGGCTACGACCGGCATGGTTCTTGTATGCGGTGAAATTACATCAAATTGTTATGTTGATATTCCGCATGTTGTAAGAAAAACTGTTAGAAATATAGGATATGCAGGCTCCGCAGGCGGCGGATTTGATTGCGATACTTGCGCTGTACTTACAAGTATTGATGAACAATCTGTAGATATTGCAGGCGGTGTAAATAAGGCGCTTGAAAGCAGAAGTGAAAACGCTGATACTGCAACAAGCGAAACTTCTAATATTGGAGCAGGTGACCAGGGGATTATGTTTGGATATGCCTGCAATGAAACACCTGAATTAATGCCGCTTCCAATAAGTTTGGCTCATAAACTTTCTTATAGACTGGCCAGAGTAAGAAAAGAGGGAATTTTAAGCTATTTAAGACCGGACGGTAAATCACAGGTTACTGTTGAATATGTAGATGGAAAACCTTCAAGAATTCACACAGTTCTTTTATCAACACAGCATGCGGCAGAAATTAACGGAATTAGTGATAATTCTAAAATTCAGGCAATAATCCGTCAAGATTTACAGCACTGTGTTATAGATTACGTATTTGAAAAAGAGGCAATTAAACCGGATAAAGATACAATTATTCTTATAAATCCTTCCGGACGTTTCGTAGTTGGCGGTCCTCAAGGCGATTCTGGTTTAACAGGAAGAAAAATTATTGTTGATACTTATGGCGGTTATTCTCGCCACGGCGGCGGAGCTTTCTCCGGAAAAGATCCGACAAAAGTTGACCGCTCAGCTGCTTACGCTGCAAGATATGTTGCTAAAAACATTGTTGCAGCAGGTCTTGCAGATAAATGTGAAATAGAATTAGCATACGCAATCGGTGTTGCTGAGCCTGTTTCAATTTTTGTTGATACATTCGGTACAGGAAGAATTTCTGATGATGAAATCTCAGAACTTGTTAAAGAAAACTTTGACTTGAGACCGGCTGCTATTATAGCTAATTTTGATTTAAGAAACCTTCCGGCTAAAAACGGCGGTAAGTTCTATCAAAGACTTGCAGCATATGGGCATGTAGGCCGTACAGATATCAATGTTCCTTGGGAACAAACAGACAAGGCTGATATTTTGAGAAAAGCTTTGACTGAATGTTCGGTGTGCTAGATAAATTAGTATAAAAAAAACTCTCTGCTTTTGCAGGGAGTTTTTTTAAATATTTGTAAATATTATTTCATATTTTAGTGACAATCTGGATAAATTAAGATATTATAGTTTTAGTAATACGGGAAGGGGTAAGGGAAATTTTGGGAGAATACTCTTAAACCTCGCAACAAAGAGGAGTTTTGGCTCGTGTATAATAATAAGAAGATTGAAACAGTTAATCCTGTGCAGAGCACATTATCAAGAGATGATGACGCTTTTACGGCACTATCTACTTCAGCATTGCTTGCAAAAAGTTCAGTTCCATATTCACACAGGAGGATTGCTGATAACTACGTTATTATAAAACGTATTTACCGCTTTCAGGCTGTTCAGAGCCAAATTACAAACGCTGAGGCGCAGCTTCTTAAAAAATATGATTTTAACAGACTTGAGTTTTCTACTATAAAGCAGGTTAATGAAGAGTTATCGTATTTGAAAAAATGGTCAACATCTGGTAATGAACTTTTAAGAAAAGATGCAGATAATTTACTTCAAATTCGTTCAAAAGAACTTAAATATATAGTTGCAAGCCGATATGCAACAGTAACAAACGAAATATACAACGGCTATAAGGCTTTAGAGAAGTACTTTGAAGAAATTTCAAAATTTTATTCACCTGTTTGTTAAGAAATTTTAAAATTCATGCAAATTTTTTCCTTTACCTGTTTTACTATAGGCGGAAGGTTTAATTATGAAAGTTGATTCCGTAAATAGTTATAATACGCAATTTGAGCATGTTCATACAAAGGGCAGTACATATCCAAAAGAAAAAAGAGCTATAGTAGCTGGAATGACAGCACTTGGGACAGCTGTCAGCTGTGCAGTATTAGCAAAGAGGGCCGGCTATTCGCTAAACCCGTCAAAAATGTTTAAAAATATAAAAAAATCATATTTATCAAAAGTTATATATCATGATAAACAGGTTATCCCCATAGGCATAGGTTCATCTCTGGGAGGCCTTGCCGGCGGTTATATGATTGACACAAATAAAGAGAACAGAAAAGCTAAAAGGCGCGAGACCTTGATGCAAATAGGTAATATTTCTATTCCTATTCTTACAGTGGACTTCTTAGCTAACAAACTTGAGCGTTTTGGTAAATTTGCTAAAGCCGGAGGGGCTGTGGCCGGAATTTTTGCTGGAATTTATGCTGCCAATTTCATAACAAACAAAATCTGTGACTTTATATTCCAGAGCAAAGATGGTCGTGGCATAAAAGCAACAGATTTTTCAGCACACCTAGATGATGCAATTGTTGCAACCTCTTATATATCATCAAGTCCGTTTGTTCACGGTATAGCACGTGTTATACCGCTTGCACTCATGGTAGCAGGAAACGAAGTCGGAAATAAGAAAAGCAAACACAACTAGCACAGGAATGGTGACGTTTAAGAGACTTAAACATCATCACCCCAAATAGAAACTTTCATACTCCCAAAATCTTAAAATTTAAGACTAAGCAAGCCCAAGAGCTTTTTTGTACCAAGAGAATGATTCAATGTCATACCCGTTGAATGTTGTTCTTAATTGTTGTTTTTTCAGGTAGTTTTCAAATTCGTCTGTGAATGCAGATTTAACTGTTTTTGTTTCTTTAGAGATTAATTTCATTTTCCTTTCTCCTATTTTAGTAACACACTAGATATATAATTACCATTGGAGTAAAGATAACACTTTCCTCCAGGCAGGTTGATTATTCAGTTAAAGTTCCACACATTTATGCGTTGATTTTAGCATAAAAAGAGGTTTTTAGCAATCCATATGTGAAGAAATATTAGCAAAAAAGGAAAAAATTATTCTTTAGGATTACGAGTATATAATCACAAAGAATGTTTGTATATACTTATCTTGGATTGATTTAATAAGATGTTTAGGTTATTCTAGATAGGTAACAGGCTTAATTAGGAGTATGGAAAATGTACAATGTCGCAATAATCGGAGCAGGACCTGCCGGAATTTTTTCGGCTCTTGAAATAGTAAAACTACGTCCGGAGTGGAAAGTAATTCTTATTGAAAAGGGACCGAAAATAGAAAAAAGAAAATGTCCGATTAGAGAAGGCTCCCCAAAGTGTGTTAATTGTAAGAGATGCGGGCTTCTATGCGGCTGGGGCGGAGCCGGTGCTTTTTCAGACGGCAAATTAACTTTAACCCCTGATGTCGGAGGGCATCTGGTTGATTATATGTCAAGAGAAAAGGTTGAAGAGCTGATTAAGTATGCTGATGATATGTACTTAGAGCATGGCGCGACAGATGAGGTTTTCGGGACTGATATGGAAGTCTTTAGAGAAATCGAGCGTCAGGCGGTTCTTGCCGAGTTAAAACTGGTACATTCTCCTGTAAGACATTTAGGAACAGAAAGAAGCTTGCATGTTTTAAAACACATGCAAGATTATCTAGACGATAAAATTACTATTCTTAATAATGTTACTGCTCAAAGTCTTATTGTTGAGTGTGAACAAGTTAAGGGTATTGTATTAGATAACGGTGATACTATAAGGGCTGAATATACGATTATTGCCCCTGGAAGAGAAGGGGCAGATTGGCTTACGCATGAATTTGCAAAAAATAAGATAGGCATGGTTAATAATGCTGTTGATGTCGGCGTAAGGGTAGAGCTTCCGGCTCCTGTGTTTGCACCTCTTACGGACAAGCTTTATGAATCAAAGCTTGTTTACTATTCACCAACATTCGGCGACGAAGTCAGAACGTTCTGTATGAACCCGAATGGAGAAGTAGTACAGGAAAATTATAACGGTATTGCAACGGTTAACGGGCATAGTTATGCAAATATTAAGACCAATAACACCAATTTCGCGCTTTTAGTAAGCAAAAAATTTACAGAACCCTTTAAAGAGCCTATTGCATACGGTCAGCATATCGCAAGTTTGGCAAATATGCTTGCAGGCGGAATTCTTGTTCAACGGTTTGGGGATTTGCTTGAAGGAAGGCGTTCTACCCCTGATAGAATTCAATCAAGCGTAATAACTCCGACTTTGACATGCGCAACTCCGGGTGATTTAAGCCTTGTTATACCGTATAGACAGATGAAAAGTATTATTGAAATGCTTTTTGCGCTCGATAAAATTGCGCCCGGAACAGCTTCAAGATACACACTTCTCTATGGTATAGAAGTTAAATTCTACTCTGCAAGGGTTAAGCTTACAAATGAACTTGAAACAGAAGGAGTTAAGAACTTGTTTACAATCGGCGACGGAGCAGGTGTTACAAGAGGTTTAATCCAGGCTTCTGCTTCAGGGGTTTATGTTGCGCAGACTATTTGTTCAAGATAGGCCTATGGATTTAGGTTTACCTTAATACCTTAGTATGATAAAATAGTTTGTATGGAAGGTGTTAATCAGGAATACTTAGATAATTTAAAATCAAAGGTTCATGATAAAATCGAAAATCTCGATTTATATGAGTTTAAAGGCAGTGTATCAAAACTTGTCGGCTTAACTGTTGAGGTTAAGCTTCCCGGATTAAAAATCGGAGATTTGTGCTATATAGAAGCCGCAAACGGAGAAAAAAAACCTGCTGAAGTTGTAGCTTTTAAGGGCGATGCAGCGCAATTATTGCTATTATATGATGGTTCGGGTATTGGTCAGGGAAGCCTTGTTACAACAACAGGAAAACCAATTATTATACCTGTTGGAGATTTTCTTCTGGGACGTTTAATTAGTCCAATGGGAGACCCTATTGATGGTAAGCCGATGAATATAGAGGGTGCTCTGTGGCGTCCGGTTGAAGGTCCTCCTCCCGGGCCGTTTGAAAGACCTATTATTACGGAAATGTTTTCAACCGGCGTACGTGCAATCGACTCTTGTCTGACTTTTGGCTGCGGACAGCGTATGGGATTATTTGCCGGATCAGGTGTCGGTAAAAGTACACTTCTGGGTATGATTGCAAGAAATTCAGACGCAGATGTTAACGTTGTTGCACTAATCGGAGAACGTGGAAGGGAAGTTAAAGAGTTTGTAGAAGATGCTTTAGGACCTGAGGGTATGAAAAAATCAGTTCTTGTATGCTCAACAGGAGACCAGCCGCCTTTAATCAGACAAAAATGCCTTTTAACTGCAACAGCGGTATGTGAATATTTTAGAGATCAGGGGAAAAAGGTATTCTTAATGACAGATACGGTAACACGTTGTGCAATGGCAGGGCGTGAAGTAGGCTTATCTATCGGTGAGCCTCCTACAATGAAAGGTTATCCGCCCTCTATTTTTTCATGGCTTCAAAAAGTTCTTGAAAGAGCAGGAAATAGCCCTAAAGGGTCTATTACAGCTTTTTATACCGTATTGATGGAAGGCGATGATATTAATGACCCGATTGTTGATACGGTGCGTGGTATTACGGACGGACACATTTTCTTGTCCAGAAAGGTTGCAGAAGCTAACCATTATCCTGCTATAGATATTTTAGGAAGTATCTCAAGGCTTATGTCTGCAATTGCAAGCCAGCCACATAAAGAAGCCGCGGCAAAATTAAGAAAAATTATGGCAATGTATAGAGAAAACAAAGATTTGATTGATGTTGGCATGTACCAGCCTGGAACAAATCCAAAACTTGATATTGCAATTGAGATGATGCCGAAAATTAATGCTTTCTTACAACAAAAGACGACTGACAGCGTAAGTATGCAAAATACAATTGATACATTAATTAATATGATGTCAGGCGTTGATATTTAATCATGTTTGTTATACCATTTAATGGTAATGTGTATTATATATATTAATGTTAAATTTTGTAAAAATTTTAACTAAACATGCCGAAAAAATGGCAAAAATTATTTTTTTACATTCTTTATATATGTAGAAGGAGTACTCGAAAGGTGTTTATTAATAGAATTAATGGTGTAACAAATCCGGGATTTAAAGGTTATCAGCACGTCAAGAATGAAACGGGCGAAACGGTTATGAAGTTCAATTATCCTTATAATTATAAGGAAGGTGAAGAATGCGAGATTCAGTTCTTTAAAGCAACGCCTACTGAAAATTATAACTACAAGATAGATGAAAAGCCGATTTATACTCTAAAGATGAAGCCCGAGGGGGTAAATGTAAATCTGCAGGACGTTACAAACCTTGATAAAGACGAAGCCTTCGCGTATAGAGTTATTAGAAAAGATAAGAATGGTAATGTTATCTGGGCCGGTCCGGATACAGGCGTTCAGGTTAGAAAAATAAATGACAAAGAATATGGTTTTAGAGTTCATCAGGACTATAATTGGACAACAAGCCAAACTAAAGACGGAAAGACGATACCGACACATGAATACTTAGACGGTCCAAATAACTATGCTTACACTCTTGTAAGCAGAAAAGGGACAACACCTACAGTACAAGGTGCTGCTTATTTGGCGATACCTGATTCATTCAAACCCGGTGTTAAATACAAGGGTTTTGATGATCCAAATACTGGCGAAATCTATTATGATAAAGACCATCAGAAAAAAATGGAAGGTGTTATAAAAAGCTTTTCAAATAGATTTGGTGGCGGTATTGCTGGGCTGCAAGACGGTATTGCCTACCTTAAGAAAAATGGATACAAACATCTGTTCACAACTCCTATAGCAAACGGCGACAACAAATCCGGCCACGGATACTGGAATAAAAATAACTTCCAGGTCTCACCGGATATGGGAAATCTCGAAAACTACAAGAGTTTCCTCAAAGAAATGTACAGAAACGGAATGGGATATGTATATGACGCAACTTTCACATCAGAAGGTCTTGAAGGTATACATTTCCAATATGCTTTAAGATGGGCAAACCGTAATCCGCAGACCTATTATTGGTTCAGATTAAACGGGCTTAAAGATACAAGTATCGGGCTTGGTGTATTGCCTACAAAAGCGGATACTCTTGCTCATAGAATAATCAACGCGCCTTATAACTATGAACTTCAAAGTGACGGTACTTATAAAGCTGTTGCTAATCCTAAATATGATTCAAACAAAGAAACACTTGTTCAGATCTACGATAAGACTCAGATAACTCCTGAACAGGAAAAAAGCCGAGATGAGGCTATCAAGACATACCAGCGACTGACTTCCGGTAACGAGCTTGATAAAATTATGTATGATGATACATTAATAAACTATATTTTCCAGATAAACCCGAAAGAATATCAGGACAGAATAAATGTTATTAATGATTTGAATAAGAATTTCGGGAAAAATATAAAACTTGACACCCCTGACGGTACCATCATGTCATGCTATTTCTCAAATTTCCATATTGATAGAGATGCTAACGGAACCGTTAACTGGGACGCTAACAAAGATATGATTAAATTGAACTATCATATCTCCGGTTATGACGAAAAACTTCTGCAGGCAATTCCTAATATTTCACAACGAAATCACGAACGTGAAATGATTGAAAGAGGTACAAAAGAGGTTCAGGACTTAACACTGCAGTCTGTTACTTATTTAATGCAAACTGCAAAAGATGTCCAGACTAAATATACCGCTCAGACAGTAGGAAGTGCTAAAACTATTGAAGCTTTAGATAAATTAATAAAAGATGAAAAACTGCCGGAAGAGACAAAAATAACAGCCGGCATGCTAAATAATATTTTGAATGGTCATTATATTTTATCACCGAAAGGAACTCTTGATAGAGACGATACAACTGTAAAAGCATTGATGAAATTACCTCTTGATGCGTTAGAATTCGGAGAAAATACAGTCGGAGTTCTTTCTACATCTTACCTGTCAAACAGAGCGACTACAGATGAGACTATTGGTAAGACAAGATTTGAATTAATGAAAGAAAATAATCCGCATCTTGTTGAACCGTACACTAAAGTTTATAAGAAAATGAACGGTCTTTATCAGAATGAATTAAAGAATTTTGCCGATTCTGTTATGAAGAAGGTTGATGAAAAATCAAATGAAAAAATATTTGACGAAAATGGTGATTATACTGAATATGGCGAATACGTAATTGACCTTATCGGAAAAGATATTGCAAGATACGCATTCCTCAAATCTCTTGCCGGTGACGGTTTAAGAACAAAAATCCTTCCGGACGGAGAAATGACTTATGATTATGATAAATTAAAATCAGAAACTTCATTAAAAGCTTTGGGTATTAATGCTCACAGCCCTGAAGATGAAGCATCACAGCTCGAAAAGAAAATAGAAAAAGGAGTAAAGAAGCTTTCTGAAAGTGATATCTCATACGTTTCTGATGCTATTACTAAACAAATCGCCGGCACTGATACAATGAGTTTCAGAATAGCGGAAGCTCTTGTCGATAAGTCTGGTTTAGGCTTAAATATGAGATTAGATGCTGCAAAAGACGTTATGGACCAAGATGCTATAAGAAACAGGGACAACGACTTTGACGATGTAAATAATGAAACAATTAAATTCTGGGCAAAGGCCGTTCAGGCAATAAAAGACGTTAACCCGAATGCAAATATCGTTGCTGAAATAACAGATATTGATATGTTAATGAAGGATAAATACGGCAATTCACAAGGTGATTGTTATCCTTATAATGGAGTAACTGATATCGGAAGCAGATTTAATGGTCTGCCTGACTTTATGACAAAACTCTTTAACGAAACAGGTATAACAACTGAGGCTGCTTATTCATACTTCTTTACTGAAATGCTCAATATTTTTGCAAGAGAGTTTGAAGCAGGAAATATAAAAGGAACCGGTATTAATGGTTTTGGCTATAATAGACAAGATATGCTCAAAGAAAAAATGGAGCTTCTTTTTGCAACAAGAAATCCTGATTTCTTGAGAAATATGTACATATTTGCCGGTAACCACGATAAGCCGAGATTGGTTCACGGTATGGCTCTTGATATGGCATTATTCCATAATAGGGGAAATAATGATATTGAAAGAAGGCCGAATGTTATGGAAGCTTTAAGAATACTTACAAATTCAGACAGAATAGAAGATATTCCTATCGAATTGAGATTAAATCTTGATAACAGAGATTATAAGCGTACAATTAGTTATAACGCTGTAGCTCAGAGCCAGCTTCTAAGAGCTGTCATCAATGAGGACTTAAAAGGAATCGCTTCAGAAGAAGATATCAAAAACTTAAATAAAGCTATCGTTGATTTGACAAACGGGCACTATTTAACTGATGAAAAGAACATAAATTATCAAACAGTTAATATCAAGGAATTGTCTACGCTTGAAGATGCATTTGCTGAAATCCTCAATTTAGCAGAAAAACACGGACTTAAGCTTTCCGAGTCTGAAAAGAAAAAGCTTATTGAAGAGACTGTTAATAATGCAAATTCAAATAATCTATATGATTATCAGGTTCATTTTGACCTGGATTGGCAAAAAGATATAAGTGAAGAACAAAAGAAAGAAAACAATAATTATGCAAAAGATTTATTAGGACCAAAGGCTGATTATTCTAACTATAGCTTATATACAGTTCAGCTTGCAAGACTTCTAAGAGATTCTTACAAAGGTAATAATAAGCCGGCAATCGAAGCTGCAGTTAAAGATTTTGCAGAAAAATATGATAGAAATACTGTAAAATCACACACAACAGAGCTTCCAAAAACAGAACCTCAAAATATAATGAAGAACAAGCTTGGTTATGCAAGACGTGATTTAAGAACAGCAGCTGAAATGCTTGTTAAACAGGTTGAATACAAAACAGGAAAACCTGTTGCAAATCGAGAAGCAATAATTGATACAATCTTCAAATCCGCAACAGAACCTGCTGTTCAAAAAGCTGAAATGCTTATGTCATATTATGGCGCGCTATTCGGAATGCCCCAGATGTATGCCGGAGATGAAATGGGTATGACAGGTCTCGAGGAAAAAGCTAAGAACATTTATCAACAAAACAGAAATGTACTTCCTTGGAGTCAGGTAGATCAGAATGATATTCTCGGAGTATATAGAAATGCTGTTATGCACGGAATGAATGGAGCTTTTGCAAACAAAAGCAATCCTGAACTTCATGCATTAAATGACGGAACTCCGTATTCAATGGATATCAAAGTTAATGGAAAAACAAGAGCAGAAATTAAGCAGGCTATCCATGATATTACAACACAAATAAACAATGAAAAAGATAAAACAAAGAAAGAAAAGCTCGAAAAAGAACGCCGAATGATGGTAAAAGATTTGGCTAAAGTTGCTTACGCTATGCAGAGTGCAAACGGCGATATGACCGTAAGCGTTTTCTATGCAGGAGATGTAAATCTAGAGAACAGGCATGACTATTTTAAAGATCATGGAATAAAAGATGAAGCAAGCCGTGCTAAGTTCTTTAAAGACAATAATATAGAATCAATTAATCCGCATAATAAATATGTTCCAATTCAAGAAAAGACAGAAATTGATTCTATTCAGCCGTCACTTATAGCAGGAGGCGCAGCAGCAATTACACTTCCTGTAGGTGCAGTATTTATGAATGCTGATATGAGGGATAAAGCAAGATATATCGTAAATAAAGCCGGAGAAATAGTTAAAGAAGGCGGCGGAAAGATTGTTTTAGATGGTCTAACAGCTAAAAACGGCGTTATGATATTGAAACATATTGCATTTAAAGGCAGACCTTATTACAACAAACAGTACCATATAGCATCAAAGCCTTATCAAAATATTGAAACACAGGCTGATGAAGGCAAAAAGCTTTCTATTATTGCAAAATAACATTAAACAGAAACAGTTTGGACGAGGGTTTTAGCAATCTCGACAGCCTTCGCCCTCTTTGTTTCATTTTCCCAAAAATCGGGTGCCGTTATATATGGTTTGATGATTTTTCTTGCCCAGGAGCCGATTGCTATTCCCCAATAATTTATTCCGCAGAGTTTTGCAAGAGCTGCTGTTTTAGAATTGGTCCCTCCAGAAAGCACTATATGCACTGGTAAATTTGAGTTTTGAATAATTTCAGCCATCGCAACAGCCTGCAAGGTTGTCTTATAACTGTCATCAGAGCCGCTCATCGGAATACCATCTGCTTGAACTATTGTTGTGTAGGGTTTTCTATGGGCTATCATATTTCTTATTCGCTCTAAGACTTCTTTGTTACCGAAATTTTCTCTATCTATACAGATTGAAGCGTATTTAGGATTGCACTCATTAATTACATTCCATTTGTACTCTAAATCTTTCTTATCATGCCCCATAATATGTAATTCCAGGATTTCAACCCCGTTTTCCACCATATAAGGAAGAATTTCTTTTACATTAACATCTTTTTCAAACATTGTTATTGCGCCTGTCGGACATTTTTTTGCACAGGTTCCGCAGCCAATACAACGTTTTTCGTCTATCATTATTGAAGATAAAACAGCATCATTGGGGCAGTTTCTATAACAGTTGCCGCATTTAATACAAACGGACTCTCTGATTTTTGCCTTAGTAATATGCGGGTCTCCCTTAATCCCAACGCTTACACAATAATGACAATCCAGGGCTCCTGCCATACTTACTGCAAGTTTTGCGGAATCCAGAATTTCTTTTCTCGCTGATATATCAAAATACTTGCAGCCGGCAAGCGCATAAATATATACAAGCCGCTTTACACTCTCACAATCTTCATTTCCAGCACCGCAGACAAGTTTAAACATATATTAAAAACCTATAGCATAATTAAAAATCTTTTTCTTAACCGAACGTTTTGCAACTGCCTGCGTATCAACAGTAATTTGCGGAGTCTCAATAACCTGTCCTGCCCTTTGAAGCATATTATTTTGCTGAAGAGTTTTATCAACGTTATTAAAAGATTTTAAGCTGTCAAGTTTGTTTTGAAGCTCCTCATTTTCGTTATTCAGAATAATAGTCTGACGGCTCAAATCATTGAGTTTCATCTCACAGGAGATAACAAAATAGTAGCTTACAACAACCACACCGATAAGCAGGCCCAATATGACACATAAAGTTTTGTTAACTCTTTTGATTGCCATGTCTCTGACTAGATTCTCCTTTGGAAAGTACCCTTCTATTATACTATTAACAGCTAAATTTTGAACAGATTTATCAACAAAAGATTTTTCTTTTGCCGGAGCCTCTTGTACATATTCGCTGGCTGCTTCACCTGATATTTTTTTTATAAAACTATCTAAATTATTATTTTCTCTCTTGTTGTTGATTCTTAAAGCCGAAACCAATGTTTAACACTCCTTAAACCCAAAATTAAGAAAACCCGTTATTATTTTTAACCCAACTATAAAATTTTCCTAGCCACTCTTAACTTTGCACTTCGTGACGGCGGATTCTCTTTTATCTCCTCATCGCTTGCCATAATAGGTTTTTTGTTTACTAACTCTATTCTTGGCGGCGGGCATTTGCAAATCATATCATTGCATCTGCACTTTGCGCTCTCATACTTAAAGATTTGTTTAACTATCCTATCCTCTAAAGAATGAAAACTTATTACAGAAATTATACCACCAACATCGAGTAAATCCAATATATCATTAAGCACAATATTTACATTTTTTAACTCATTGTTAACCTCTATACGAATTGCCTGAAACACTCTTGTAGCAGGGTGTATATTAGACTTAATATGAGGAGCTGCTTTGATAATGATATCAGCAAGTTCTTTCGTTGTTCTAATCGGCTCAGCTCTTCGAGTTTCGACAATCTTTTTTGCAATGCGTTTTGAAAATCTTTCTTCTCCATATTCACTAAAAATCCTCACCAAATCCTCTTCTGAATACTTGTTTACAACATCATACGCAGAAAAATCACTATCCATGTCAAATCTCATATCCAGAGGAGCGTCTTTAGAAAAAGAAAACCCTCTCTCTTGTTTTGTAAGCTGATGATAAGAAGCTCCCAAATCCAAAATTACACCGCCTGTAATCTTCTCAATCCCGAGTCTTGCAAGTTCAGCCTTGATATTCGTATAGGACGACTTAACTATTGTTAAATTTGTATATTCCCTTAATCTTTCACTAGCATGCCTGATAGCTTCTTCATCAATATCAAAAGCAATCAATCTGCCGTTCGGTGAAATCCTTTTAAGAATAAGTTCACTATGCCCGCCTCCTCCAAGAGTACAATCAACATAAATCTTTCCGTCCTTACATTCCAGAGCATCGACTGCTTCATTTAACATAACGGTATAGTGTTTAAAATCATCACTCATAATTTTTCACCTCTAGCATAAAGGTAACAGGACCGTCATTAATAAGCTCAACATCCATCATAGCTCCAAAACTTCCGGTTTGAACTCTTACACCGTATGAAGAAATTTCTTTGACAAAAGCTTCATACAATTCATTTGCAATATCAGGTGATGCCGATTTATCGAAGCTCGGACGGGTACCTTTTTTACAGTCGCCGCAAAGAGTAAATTGTGATACAACAAGCATTTCACCTTCTATATCCAAAAGCGATTTATTCATCTTGTCATTTTCATCTGGAAAAATCCTTAAATTAACTGTCTTTTTAGCTAACTTTTGGACCTCATCTAAGGCATCTCCTTTTTCTATACCAACAAGTGCCAGAATCCCCTGAGAAATTGAAGAATATAGCTCTCCTCCAATAGTTACCGATGCTCTTTTGACTCTCTGTATCAAAACTTTCATTTTAACTCTCCACATACTTTTATTAGTGCCTCTGAAATTATATCCATACGCTTCTGTGCATTTTGATAATAAGTATTAATCTTATCTGTGATATTTTCTATTGTCTTAGGCGTAAATTCCACTGTCATCTTCATTTCATAATCTAAATCAATTCTCTCTGCTGTTGTTATAAAATCAAAAAGTAAATTTTTCTTTGCATAAACCGCACTGAGTTCATAGTAATTCATAGAAAGCTTTTTAAAGATTTTCAAAATCTCCGGATTTACAGCTCGGTAACGTTTACGTTCATTATTTAATGTCTTTATAAGCTTTGCACCCTCTTGCATTTTTTCTCTTGCGTAGTTGAAATTAGTAACAACACTATGAATATTCTCGCAAATCTTATCTATATCATACTTAAAATCAGATATAAGCTCCCTGTTATCTATTCTTGGGCTGTCTGCGAGAGCCTCTTCAAGCGGCATATTTTTATATCCGTCTATTTGAGCACCAACAAGGGAAGTATTAATATATTCTCGATCATTAAAATGTTCTGCAAACTCTCTCAACGGCCTAATAAATGCAGCATAAACAGATTCTGTCGGTATCATATCGCCATTAATCCCTTTAACATAGTAAAGAGCATTGTTTAAATCCTGTAATCTTTTCTTTGCAGTTTTTATTCTGACTTCCTCGTTAGGTGAGTTACTCAAAGAAGCACAGAAATTATCAAAATCTTTAGCTGTAATTTCCCACTTACCGGTTTCTTTATTCAAACAACAGACCAAATCCTTATAAGCAGAATCTTTACTATAACACTGCCCTTCTACATAAGCCAAATCCTGTCCAACAAGAACAATTCTTGAGCATCCCAATATTCTTGCACAGTTTAAGGCTGCATATGATACAGTACCTTTGGACCAATATTCCTCAATGTTTACCCCTGAAATTTCTCTCCAGAAAAAATTGACAGGCTGATTTGCTGAAATATGAGAATAGACATTTTTGAATTTAAATTTTCTCAAATTTGGGTGGGAAAAAGGCTCTGTTATGAAATTTACATCAGATAAATCAAGCCCGGCAATCTGCTTAGAACAGTCATTTGCTTCAATAATACATAGGAAATCCGGAGTAATTTGGTGTTTTGCAATTGTCCTCATAGCAGTTCCTACTACAAACAATACAATATTATCGCGATATTTTTTTATGGTATCTATATTTCTATCTAAAGTAGGTCCTGCAGATACAACTACAGCGGTTTTTCCTTTATAAAAATCTTTGAACTCCGCAAGCGGTATTTCGTGTATAAAGCATGGTAAATTTGCAATCATCTTTTGTAAAAGAGGATAGAATTTCTCCCTTGTATATCTTAAATCCATGCCATATGAACCTACCATTCGCTGTAATTCAGTAACAAGTTCATTAAATTTATTTTCGTCAAGTTCTCTATATGCTGCAGTAGATAACATAAGAGGTATATTCTTAGTGTTGGATTTTTGATAAATATATTCTCCCGCTCTATCAAGCGTTGATGCTATGTAGACATTGTTTTTTAAAATATCCCCGGAAAAATCCACAAGAGTAAACACAAGTTTTAATATATTCATATCCGGTTCATATAAAATAACCGTCCCGAGAGATTTTTGAGAAGCAACCTGAAACAGGTAGCCTAACCCCATTCCATAGATTAAGTGTATTGCAACAGGCTCATTTTTAGCCTGTGAAAAGATTTCCAATGCTTCCTGAAGCGGATTTTGACGGTTATGAAGATATACATTTTTATAAACCAGATTATAAAATCCATTCTCCTGCACAAGCTGCGGAATTTCCGTAATTATATGCGAAGCTAATTTAGAAGCTAATTCTCTATCTTTTACAGCAAGCGCATTTATATTTTTTTCAAAAATATTACTCAAACTGTTTTCCCCCTAAGCTGTCCGCAAGCGGCATCAATATCAGCTCCACGCTCAAGCCTTACCGTAACTTTTTTGCCTGAATGTTCAAGAAGATACTTGAATTTCATAATATCACTGTTTGACGGCTTCTTATAATCGTTTTCTATTACGGAATTATATGGTATCAAATTTATATTGCATTTCAAATCTTTCAGGAAATTTGCAAGCTCTTTTGCAACAGAAGATGTATCATTAAACCCGTGTATCAAGATATATTCAATAGTAATACGCCTGCCGGTTTTTTCTATATATGTTTTTAGCGCCTTTTTTAATTCAGGAAGCGGATATCTGTTTTCTATAGGCATAATCTCTTTTCGAAGTTCATGGGAAGGTGCATGCAAAGATATAGCAAGCGTAGATTGCATATCCAAATCAGCCAATCGTTCAATTCCGGGAATAATCCCGCTTGTTGAGATAGTAATGCGCCTTGCACCTATTTGAAAATCATTGTTAAAAATTTCAAGCGCCTTTAAAACATTATCAAGGTTCAGCATAGGCTCACCCTGACCCATAAATACAATATTTGTAACCTTTAATCCTGTATCCCTCTGGATTGTAAGCACCTGCTCAATTATCTCTTTATAAGTAAGGTTCCGCCTGAAACCGCCCTTTGCAGTTGCGCAAAAAGAACAATTTACAGCACAACCGACCTGTGAGCTTACGCAGGCAGTAAGATTCGCTCTGTTATCAAAACGCATTAAAACAGTCTCAACACACTCTCCGTCCGGATATTCAACAAGATATTTTATAGTGCCGTCTTTACTTACCTGCTTTACTTTAATCTTTGTATCAGTAACTAACGCAACTTGCTTTAAACTTTCCCTAAAATCTAATGACAAATTTGTCATCTCATCAATTGTACCGACAGATTTTGTATAAATCCAGTTATGAATCTGTTTAGCCCGAAACCTGGTTGCACCAAGTTCCTGCATTAAATTTTCTAACTCCTCAAGCCTCATTCCGGAAAGTGTTATCATTATTTCAGCTTGCTCCCGTAATAATCAATTATATCAACCTTAGCCTTCAAAAGCATAGCCTCATGAGCAATATCATTTTTCCAGGCATTATATGAACATTCTGACGGCAAAAGTTTGAGAGGATTATGCGGAAAATTTTTGCAGACATCAGGCCTGTTTTCATAATCCGAACATAAATTCCCATCTAATTTTGGACAATAGTAATAATAAATTTTCTCATCCTCTACAAGTTTATTTAAAAGCTCAAAGTATTCAGGATTAGCATTCTTCGCCTCTTCTTCTGTTTTATAAGGTACAAATACTGATATGAAATCTTTAGAGAATTTATCCCCTCTCATAGCTCTCTGCTTAAGCTGCTCATAAGAATACTGGCTTGTTGCAAGCTTGCAGCAGCTTGCACATTTATTACAAGAATAATTATTCTTTTTATCCATCATATTCTTATATATAGCTTTAAGTTTTTGCTTATAATCACCGGCAAGAAACGTTAAAATCTTTAATTGCCACTCTCTATATTCACAGTTTGGAGGGTAAGGAGCAAACATATCTTTCTTTTCTATTTTGCAATCCTTAACCTGACATTTTGCACAAGGATTTTCAGGCTTAAAAGCTTCGACTTCACGCCTTATACTTTCGGCAGCCTCAATAAATATTTTTTCATAATTATTTTTCAGGTTATCATACTGCGAATTTAAAGAATTATCAGTATTTGTCTGTGCAGAGAAAAAATTATCCATATAAAAGATAGTAGCACAAATTACCCTTCGGGGCAATGATAATTAAGCTTAAACCTATAAAATATTAGTGTTTTAAAGAAGAAAGGATAGAATATGACAACAGAAAAACTACAGCTATACAAGTGTGATATATGCGGAAATCTTGTTCAGGTAATTCTTTATGGTGTTGGAGAATTAGTATGCTGCGGCGAGCCAATGAGGCTTTTGGAAGCTCAGCATGATTCTTCTGAGATGGGAGAAAAACACGCACCAAAATTTGATTTTCGTGAAAACAAAAAATTCGTCCAGGTTATTGCTCATCCAATGACAGAAGCTCACTATATACAATTTATTGAGGTTTATAAAAAAGATAAAAGTGAACTACATCTAAAATACTTTAAACCGGAAGAAGTACCGGAATTTGATATTTCATACACACAAGATGATATCAAGGCAATAGAAAATTGTAACATACATGGTTTATGGGGGGAAGATAAAAATGATTAGTGATAATATTAATAATATTATAAATGACCAGATTAATAAGGAGTTCTATTCCGGCTATTTGTATCTTTCAATGTCTGCGCATTTAAAAGAGCTCGGGTTATTTGGTTTTGCAAAATGGACAAGACTTCAAGCTAAAGAAGAAGTCGAGCATGGGCTTAAACTTTTTGACTATCTGATAGAGCGAAACAGTTTTGTAACACTTAAGCAAATCAAAACTCCTGAATTTGAATTCAATGGAATTATTTCAATATTTAACAGTATTTATGAACACGAAAAGTGCATTACAGAATCCGTAATGAAGATTGCAAAAGCCGCCGAAGAAGAATGCGACAGAACAACGCTTTCTTTTATTGACTGGTTTATTAATGAACAAATTGAAGAAGAACAAAATGTAAAAGATATTATCAAACGTTTAGAATTGTTTGGAGACGATAAAACATCCCTGTTTCTTATGGATAAAGAACTTGGTGAACGTACTGTTTAAGTATTAATACTGCAGCAGAGAGGTGTCTTTATCTCTCTCTGCTGTTTCCTATAAAACCGTTTTAAATCTCTTCTTTTTCTTTTAAATATTCTTTTATAAGATTTATAGGAGTTGCAAATCCAATTCCAATATTAGAAATATTATTATCAGGATTATAAATAGCTTGATTTATACCAATAATTTCACCCTTTGTATTTAAAAGAGGTCCGCCTGATGAACCAGGATTAATAGCAGCATCCGTTTGAATTCTGTTTTTAGCATAATCAATCCTTGATACGATACCCTGGGTTAAAGTTCCGCTAAAACCGAAAGGATTCCCTATCGCAAGAACTTTCTCCCCGACTTTAATCTTCTCTGAGTCTCCCAGTTTTACGGTTTTAAGATCTCTATGAGCGTCAATTTTAAGAAGTGCTATATCTTTGTTATCACCAAGATGCTTTAAAACTTTTGCCTCGAAATTCTGGCCGTTATTCATAGTAACAATAACAGTCTTTCCAATATCTACAACATGTGCGCTTGTTAAAATAACCCCGCTTTTGTCTATGATGCAACCGGTGCCGCAAGAAAGACCATCCGGAACTTGTGAATCAACTGTTACAATTGCAGGATTAATCTTTTCATAGATTGATACCGCACTCTTTTCAATCCTGCCAAAAGACAGTACCGGTAAAGATACTACTGTTAATAATGCCGTTAATACAAATTTCTTTAACATATCTAAATCTTTACAAATACATAGTGTACAAACAATTCCCCTTATGAATTCTATATGGTCTATATATTGCCAGCTTTCAAATTTTAAGCTATAATAAACAAGATGTATTATCACAATCGACACTATAGAAGGAGAAAATTATGTCAAGAATTGAAAGTTTTAAACAAGCATTAGCAGAAAAACGAGCTGTAAAAATTATTGCTGGTATTGATAATTTTGATGCAGAAAAGGTTAAAATGGTTGTAAAAGCAGCTTCAAATTCTGGTGCAAGCGCCATTGATATTTGTGCAGATCCTGATATTATTGCAATGGCAAGAAGTATTACAGAATTACCATTATTTGTATCATCTATAGAACCGCTTGAATTAGCCCATGCCGTTGCTCTTGGTGCAGATGCTGTTGAACTTGGAAATTTTGACGCTCTTTATAAAAAAGGTCAGACATTTACAGCATCACAAGTTTTAAGACTTGCCAGAAAAACAAGAGAATTAATTGGTGATGATGTATTTTTCTGTGTAACTATTCCCGGAGAATTAGAAATTGCTGAGCAAATAGAATTAGCTCGTGATTTAGAAACATTAGGAGTAGATTTAATTCAAACAGAAGGACATTTTTCAAATGAAACACCTTCTAATGGTGTGCGCGGTTTAATAGAAAGAGCAGAACTTACCCTTTCTAATACAATAGAACTCTCAAGAAATATAGAAACTCCTATTATGACAGCTACAGGTATTAATCCGACAACTGCATCATTAGCATTTGCGGCAGGTGCTTCTGCCATAGGGTGCGGTTCTTGTATTAACAAACTTGATTCAGAACTCTCTATGCTGGCTGTATCAAAGAGTTTAGTAGAAATTGCAGAACGTAATGCTCAATATATCGTTGAATTAGTTTAACAAGATATATTTTAAAAATAAAACGCCTCTCTTTTGTAAGAGGGGCGTTTTTTTGTAACGAAATGTAACAATTTAGTAAAAAATATTAAAGTTTTCCCTAAAACCAGCCGTAAATCATGTAAAGGGACAAACAAAAAGGACTAACGAAAAATGGGAATGGCAGCATCACAAGCACGGCT
>CALUSZ010000147.1 GCA_944323495.1 Candidatus Gastranaerophilales bacterium | reverse complement strand
TATCAATTTTTTCTTTGATAAGTGCAACCTTATCTTGTTTGAAAGCTTTTGTTGACATTTTTTGCTCCTTTATTTTGTATATATAATTCGACCTTTTTACATACTAAAAAGATTTTGCAATCTTTTCTTTTATAATCGCAAAATCTAACACAATCTTAAGCTATTTATATTTTTAAGACTTGGTGCGAATTTTATGTGTAAGAACAAATCTCTGTTATCTAACTCCACAATTTTTGTCTTATCATTGCAGTGGAGCCTCTTGTCTACCAGTTTCTCGCACCGGGTGAAATCTCGGCTAGCTTGTTTGCACAATTTAAATCCTTGCGGATACTAACTGTCTGCGATTATAGAGAGATTATAATAGAAATGAATTTATTTGTCAACTTTATTTCTTAGTTGCATAAATAACCGTCCAGGCGCCTATTTTTGAAAGTTTAAAATCAGTAAAACCGTCATTTAGGGCTTTTATGAGAGAATTTTTTATGTGAGAGAATGTGAGAAACATCTCCGGAATTTTAGGGTTATCTTTATTTTTGTTTACAAAATCTTCATCAATGAAGCTTACGCTGTCAAGAAAAACTACCGCGACATTTTCACCATTTGGGATATTATCAAAAATTTTGGCCGGATTGTCCATGTAATCAACCCTATTATTTTTGTATATGGAATACGTATGCTTGCCTCTCATATCGGTGTATCTTAAGAATCTTTCCGGCTCATAATATGTAAATACTATATTTTGAGGATTATAGTTATTGAGTATTTCGCCTACAATTCTATGCCCTTCTGTTCTAATTTGTTTTGTCACATAATACGGCGTAAAAAATGATGCTAAATGCAGAGTAATAAAGAGTGTAAACAGTATAATCCCAAACTTTTTGGTTTCAGCAAAACCAACTGCAGAAGTCAGGATGATTATCGGAAGAACTTCCATTGCGTATTTGGTTATAAATACAAGATTTCCGCTCAGGGCAAGCAGTGACATAATCAAAATTGTCATCAACACGAGGATATTAAGAGAGAGTGTTTTTCTTAAGCCAAGCAAATATCCCATAAACCCTATTACTGTCGGGATAGTAAGCCAAAAGGCAAGCTGCTTTTCGTAGAAGAAAACAGGCGGCGCATTTACATTATTTGTAAGTATTGGAGACAGAAAATCACTAAACAGGAATAGTATATTTGTATACGTGAAATGTCCCCACCACTGTGAGGCCGGAAGCATTCTTAGTATATTTATTCCAAAAAAAGTAATCATTGGAATTAGTATAAAGAGGCTTAAGATTACAGGTCTAGAGATTTTTTTCTTTTTATAAATAACATATATTAGGTTAAAAAATACGTAGATTACGCCCAGCACATGTGTTGCGAGGATTAGAACATTAGATATAATATATCCGAATAAGTTTTTTTTATTGGAATTTTTGACATAACGTATCGTAAACAGCAGCGACAAAGCTGAAAACAGGAACAATATTGAGTAAAACCTGACTTCTTGAGAGTAATAAACAAGAAACGACAAAACAGAGGTTATTGTAGCAGCAAAGAATCCGGTCTTTTTAGAAAACTCTTTTCCTGCAAGATACATGACAGGAATTGCAATAACGCCGGGGAGAACTGATGTCAGTCTTAAAACTAAATCAGAACAATGCGCAAACGGTTTTAAGTACAGATAATAAAACGGCATGTGGCACTGTTTGAGAATTTCTCCCCAAAAACCTCTGCTAAAAGGGACGGAAGATACAAACCAGCTTACATATTCATCATTCCATAGCCCTTCCGGCTTGTTAATGAAGGTCAGTCGTAACACTAAACCAAATAATGTTATAAAAAATAACAAATACTTGCCCCCTCTTAATTGTTTATATATAATATTTTACATGCCAAAGCTTATTATTCAAATACCTTGTTATAATGAAGAGGAGCAAATAGAAAAAACTCTTGATGACTTGCCTAAGCATATCAATGGGATTGATGAAATTGAAATCCTTGTTATAAATGACGGCTCAACAGATAATTCTGCAGAGCTTGCGAGGGCAAAGGGCGCAACTGTCATAAATATTAACCCGAATAGAGGGCTTGCAAATGCTTTCAGAGCAGGTATTGCGGAGAGTTTAAAGCGAGGAGCCGATATAATAGTTAATACTGATGCTGATAATCAGTATTGCGCGGACGATATAGAAAAACTGGTTGCCCCGATATTGGGAAATAAAGCAGATATCGTAATCGGAGCAAGAGATATTCTTTCTATACAAGAATTTACGCCTCTCAAGAAAGTTTTACAAAAATTGGGTTCTGCGGTTTTAAGACTTCTTTCCTCAACGCCTGTTGAGGATGCACCAAGTGGTTTTAGAGCGTTTTCAAAACAGGCTGCAATACAGCTTAATGTTTTTGATAATTATACATATACAATGGAGACCCTGCTGCAGGCGAATGCTAAAGGTTTAAGAGTTTTATCCGTGCCAATCAGAGTTAATAAGATGCTTAGAAAATCAAAGCTTGTAAAAAATATTTTTGATTACGTATTCAAATCCGCAAAGACAACAATCAGAATGTTTATTGTATACAGACCGTTTAGATTTTTTATAACAATAGCAGGGCTGCTTGGATTTTTAGGAATATTACTTGGGCTTCGTTTTTTATACTATTATATTCTAGGGAGCGGCAACGGTCATATCCAATCTTTAATCCTTGCTGCAATATTTATATTATCCTCAGTTCAGCTTGGAATAATAGCAATTATCGGGGATTTGCTTTCTATTAACAGAAAACTTTTGGAAGATATACAAATAAGAATCAAGAAAATAGAGCTTAAACAAGAAAAAACCACTTGAAGAAGTGGCTAAAGAAAAGGGAAAATGTCTAGAAAGGGAAAATAAACTTATTAACTAAAGATACCAAAAGTTCTTTCAATGTTATCATCACGAACCTGCTTAATTGAATCCATTTCAGTGGTAATAGAGGTTCTTTCGGTTTCAAGCTTACTTAAGTCTTGATCATATTTTGTATCTTTTGCATTAATTTTATCTAGCTCATATTCATACTCGGCTTCTGCCTTCTTTAAGTCAGTTTCATCTTGGACTTCCTGCAGGTTATTTTCATTAGTGCTGGTTGCAACACTCGTTTCAACCCATTCTTTTTTATTGGTATTATAAACACTTATGATAACTCTGCCTGCTTCAACCATATTATTGAACCACTCGTTGCCCTCATCACCTGATTCATATTGAGGGTCAATAATCTGACATCCGCCTGCTTCATTAATCTGTTCCCACAAGTTCAAGTAGTAGTTAAACTCGTTTTTAACATCATCCCAGGTTGTATCGTAATCCAATTCATTTCTTTCGATTACTTTATCCATATCATCCTGTTTATTATATTTCATATACTCATATATTTCACTTGAATAACTATCATATAGTAGTTCTCTGAATGTATCTAATGCCTCCTTTTTATCTGCCGCATCTTCAGCATTTTCTATGTCTTCATAGGCAGTAGTCAATTTATCATCATCTTGATGATTGTTAAAGACAATCTCTTCACACTCAGTCATATACAAGTTTCCGCTAGCAGAACATTGGCTTGTACCAATACCAACTTCTGCGCCATCCTTATCGGTATCCCAGCAGAAGTTCCCATCCATGCCCAACATAGCGTATGCAAAGCAATACTTATCATTACCATACCCCTCATACATTTGAGCAGTCTCTTCATCAACAATAACCTTGCCGGTCTTTGAATCAGTAAGAGCATATTGTGAAAGTCTATTTTCATTATATCCAAATAATGTAGAGAAATTAGCATCTACATATTTAGTACCTGCACCGTCATAGAATTTCACTTGGACTTTAGTAGCATCAAGAGCATCACAATAGTTTTGATATAAATCATCCTTTTGTGTTGCTAAAGCTATTTTCTGGCTCTCGATATTCTGAGCTTTATACTCAATATCATGGAGCCTGCTTGTAAGCGTTAATAATCTAGCTTGTGACGCTGCCATTCCCATTTTTGTAGTTGTCCTTTATTTTTATTTCCCTTGTACTAGTTGTTACGGCATATTTAAGAAAAAACTTTAGGGAAATGACAAAAATTGTTACATTTCTTAATAAATATTTCTCGGGCGAATTCAAGGTAGGGTAAATGTTTTGAGCCGGTTGGCGAGAACTACAAGCCTGGCGCCAAATGCTCTCCCTCTCCTTGGAGTAGAGGGCAGAGGTGAGGTGGGGGTAAATGGGTTTAGGAGTTGATAAGTTGAGGAGTTTAGGAGAAGCTAAAATGAACCCTTCACGCGTCACACTTCACGCGTCACACTTCACGCCTCACCCAGATCACTTCCCAATAAACCATCTTAAACCAAAGGATAAAGACACACCATTACGCCCGCCGTTTGATATCATTGCCTGACCAAAGGCTAAGAAACGATCCTTAATCTTCTTCTGCAAGCCCACACCATACTGTACATAAGGCTTGATACTCATCTCAGGCAAGCGGACATCATTTGCCATTACCTTCTGACTATCTAACACGTTCCAAACCATATTAACTCCCACATAAGGCTGCCAGCCGTTCTGCGTGTTCATGATGAATTTAACACCAGGTGATAACTGTATTGCGTGCATCGGGTCGCTATTGATATTTACACCCGCTGCGTTTGTGTAATCAAAAGTGTTCACAAATGTATAACTCATTAACATTGATGGTTGGATGATATAGCGTCCGTTCTTGAACTCAAAGTTGTAACCGAACTTGTTCGCGATACCTGCCAAGAACATCGTAAAGTTATCATGACCATACATGTTATAACTCTCGCCTACGCTTGCGCCTGCGGAAATGGTTGTTGCGTTGAAGAAGTTGTTCTTATATAAAGTCATCGTGCCGCCGATTAAGCCGCCATTCTGGTATGAATCTACTCCGCTATAATTCTGGCTTGCGCCGTTATAGCCGACATAACCGGTTAATACTCTATCAAAGCCATATTTTATTGGTTTTAAGCTTGAATCAAAACCTATTAATGAGCCGTAAGCTATATTAGATACTTTTGGACCGTTCTTTAGTGGTATGCTTTCAAAGCTTACATAAGGTTTTACCCAATAACCCGCACTCTCTACTCTGGTTAGGAGTGGTGAATATATGCCTCCTGTGATGTTTGATGCGTAACGTCCGGATTCTTTTAAAGATAGGCGCTCGAACATAGGGAGGTTCATGAAGTTATCCGAATGTTGGAAGGCGTAATTGAATGTCTGCAT
>CALUSZ010000146.1 GCA_944323495.1 Candidatus Gastranaerophilales bacterium | reverse complement strand
GCTTATCATCCACATAAACCCTGTCTTTTTCACGAACATAAAATCCTAATTCTTCAATCTTTTTATCATTAACACGAACCCGCCCTGCGAGAATAAGCTCATCAGCTTTTCTTCTGGAACAAATCCCTGCAGATGCAAGATATTTATTTAGTCTTACCATAACTTAATTCTACTATATAATAACGTAAATTTTTGTAACAATATTGAAATATGATTAAAGTTTTAGCAGGAATATGCCGTATATGAGAATAAGTAAGGCAAAGATTTATACTTACCAATGTTGTATTATGTTATATTTTATATCACATAAATTAAAAATGAAGGAACTAATTTATTATGAGCAATAATTATTCATTGGATTCTTTGATAAGAAGCATTTATACTGAGAGCCACTCTAAGCAGAATCAAATTCAAGGGATTTCAAAAGACGAATTTATGAAACAATACAAAGGGACTGCAAAAGAAGCCTTAATGGAAAAAATCTTTTCTGTCTTTGATTTTTATGATGCAAAAAAAGATGGAACTATAAATGTCGCTAGTGCAACCTGGGATATGAATATGGAGACTCGTTTCTTTAGTTATGAGCCAAAAACCAAAGAGGTTTTCCTTAATGAAAAACAATTTAAGAAGATACTTGGAGAAGATATTACTGTTGATAATTTTAAAGAAGCATTGGAAAATCTAAAAAAACTTGCTGATGAAAAGATAGATGCTCTAATTAAAACAGAGCTGGAAAATAAACTACAATCATTAGAAGCCAATAATGAAAGTATTCCGAAACATATCTTGGAGAAAATAGCTAAATTTGAAGATAATATATCTATAAAGGCGGTAAATGACGGCTATGAAAGTATCGCACGAGGTGATTATGGAGAAAAAATTTATAAATTTGATTCTGAAGGAAACCTTGTAAAAAGTACCAACAACTACACAGATATGCAGCAGGGAGGGTTTGGTGAATTCGTTACTTCTATGAGCATATTTGATGAAAACGGCAATACTAAAGAATGGACTGAAAAATATAAAGGAGGATATACATATACGCATATTCCTTCTGAGGGCAAAGGTATATTAAAATACGGTAAAACCCAAGTATCATATACAGGAGAGTTTACTCAAATGCCAACACAAATTACAATAAACACCGGTCTGCCAAACGAAACAGCTTTTGCCATATCATTCGATGATACAGGAGTTATAACAGATATTTCTAATGCTGATGGCAATCAAATTTTGAAAATGTCAGATGAGACTAAAAAACTTTTAATAAAATTACTAAACAAAGAAGCTGTGCTTGGGCGTGATTTCGATTTGAACGTAAATTGCAATGAGGTTTCTATTGAAATAATAAAAGACAAAAACATTCCGGATAAGGCAAAATCTGAAATAGATAAACTGGGTTATGCCGGTATACTTGAAGGAGATGGTTACAAGACAGAACAGCTTGAAAACGGAGATTTCGCTATTGAATATTTGACAAATGCATCAAAGGATTTTGCTTCCGATAAAAAGAAGGTGGTTTTCGGTGCTGACGGCTCTGAAACTATATATGAAATTAAAGGTGATAAAGTCTATGTAACGAAAAAAGGTAATGTTCAAGAATATTCAAAAGAAGAATTTTCTACTTTAAAGCCGGAATATAATAAATGGGTAAACGGTTATAATCCTGACAGTCAGGAAAATTATGTTCTTTTTAAAATAGAAGATTCCGATTTTGCAGATAAATTATACAAAGTCGGAGCAAAAGAGTATTTATCAGACTCTGCGTATACGCAGCAAATAGGAATTTTTACATATAATGTAGCAATACAAGATAATAAAATCTCTGTTAAGAAAGACGATAAAGAATTTTTCATAGATACCTCCGGCATGACAAAAGGCGAAGCAAAATTTATTGCGGAAGCCAATCCGGAAGCGTTATTCAGAATAGCCCAAAAGGGTATAAAACTTATTCTTCAAAACCCACCGACAGGCGGGGACGGTGAATATCTGCCCGAGGAGAATGTTATTTACATTGCTCCGGAAGCTTCCAGTGTATCAATTTTACAGCGCAGAATAGCACACGAAGCGGGACACAGCTATTACACGCATCTAAATGACGTTAATAAAGAGCTTGAAGAATCTTTCAAGAAAGAATCTGAACAGTATAAGCGCGAGATTGAAGCAATCAAAGCTTCTGTACATCGTGGCGATAGTTTATATGATACCGAAGCTAAACAAGGTGAAGCGCTTAGAAAATTTGATAAGTATGCACCCGAGGACTCAAATGTCCGCTACTGCGCAGAAAATGTATATGAATTTGTAGCAGAAGCCTATTGCCTGCTTGTTACAGGAGATGCCAAAAGTGAATTCACAATTGCAAAGGTTTACCCCGAAACTTTTGAGCTTGTAAAGAAAATGATTGAAGAAAAAGACCAACTAAACTAGACATTCTGCTTTATTAAAAGCATTTTTTATAACTTCTGGCATTCTTCTGTGGAGCGAGCCGTCATTATGAACTGCAACTACTTCAAATTCCGCCTGCAAAAACAGTTTGCCGCTCTCTTTGTTTCTAATTGTCTGCTCAAACACAATTGTTACGGGCGTAAGCTTTTTTATCCAGCTCTCGATTACAACAATATCATTGAGTTTGCCGGAAGCCTTGTACCTTATATTCATATTAGTAACCGGAAGAACAATATCCTGCTTTTCCAAATCAAGCATATTGAGCCCCATTGATTCGCATAGTTCAACCCTTCCCATCTCAAGCCATCTTAAGTATGAACCATGCCAGACAATTCCAAACGAATCCGTATCTGAATAATAAACTTTTTGTTCTATAGTGTGTTTCATAACTATATTCTATCATGATATACTAAATAGAGTAAGGAGGAGATTATGAAATTTTTACACACAATGATTAGAGTTAAAGATATCGAAAAATCTTTAAAATTTTATACAGAAGTTTTAAATATGCAGCTTGACCACAAAAAAAGACTTGAGGACTGCTGGTTGTATTTTTTAACGGACGAAGAAAATACATGCCAGATAGAGTTAACTGTAAATGATGAGACTCCGGAAGCCGGCTATAATTTAGGTTCCGGATTTGGTCACTTTGCATTTTCAGTTGAGTCATTAGATGAATTCACAGAAAAAATAAACAAACTCGGATACTCATATCTTTACCCCCCGTTTGATTTGAATAGTAAAGGGTCTAAAATAGCCTTTATTACTGACCCGGATGGATACGAAATTGAATTGATAGAAAAAGTTGTCTGGTAAAATTGTTCCTTAACATATCTTTACATAAAGTCAATTCTTGTGAAAAAATTGACTTTATATATATGTAAGATTAAAGATAAGGTAGATAAGGAGGTTACTATGACAATTGCATTGAGAAAATTGGCATTATTAGAGAAAAATTTAGAAAAACAGGTTGAAGAAGCACATCTTGACGGGTACACTACAAGCCCTATTGATTATGAGTTAAAAGAAAAAATCTCCAAGCTTATGGAAAAAGTTAGAATGGTTTAATAGAGCCAATTCTGACCAGTTCTTTAAAATCTTCATTTCTATCTAAAAGTTCATCAAATGCTGCAATATCTTCTATTGTAGCATTTTTCATATACACAATTTTATCCGCAAATTTTATTGTTGATAATCTATGCGCAATTGCAATAATTGTTTTTTCTCCTTTCAGACTTTTTAAAACATTACAAATTTCATCTTCTGTTTTTAAATCAAGAGAAGAAGTTGCTTCATCCAGAATTAATATATCGGGATTTGAATATAAAGCTCTTGCAATAACCAGACGCTGTTTCTGGCCTTGCGAGAATCCGGTTGAGTCTACAAACGGATTTGAATCAATACCTTCTTGATAGTTATCCATTATATAATCATACAACTGTGCTTTTTTTAGCGAATCTATAACCTTCTGTTCATCAATATAAGGCGAGCCAAAAACAACATTCATTTTTATAGTATCGTTTATAAGGTTAAACTCCTGCGGTATATATCCAATCTTTAACGGATTATTAAGCTCAGTCCCATCCACAAGAATTTGACCGGCCTCAGGAATTAAAAGCCCTGCAATAACATCAGCCATGGTTGTTTTGCCAGCACCTGAAAGTCCTGCAATACCTATAAACTCACCTTTTTTAATCACCAAATTTATATCTCTTAATACAGGCTTTTCCGGCTCATATGAATAATAAACATTTTTAAGCTCAATTGACTCCTTAAAACTGAAAAACTCCTTTTCTTTGATTTCATTTATATTGCCTGCACCATATTTTTCATATGCGAAAAGTAATTCTTCTACTATTGGCAGAGCTGAATTTATACCATTTAAATTCACCTGAATTCTCGATATTGTCGGAGCCAGACGAAATATTGCAGAGACGATTACTGCAAAAGAAGCTATCAGCTTATCAGGCTCCATATATGTCTGGCAGGAAATTATAGATAGTAAAATAAATAACAATATTATTATAAATGGTTCGGTCACGTATGGAGGAATTGTATTCAAAAACAGAGTTTCTACCGATGTATTATAAAAATTTAATATTGCAGATTTATAATTATCAAAAAAGAACTTTTCATTATTTGAAATCTTCACACCTTTTATATTTAAAAGAGCTTCATTGGTTCTTTGTGTATATAAAAAACTCGACTCTGTAATCTTTTTTGCATTTCGATTAAGACGCGGTTTAAAATATAAATTTTGAATATAAATTAAAAGAACTGCGCAAAAAATAGTTATTGTAGTTGCAAGAGGAAATTTAATTATCAAAAAAAGTGAAATCAGAGAAAAGATAAAAAAGTTTACGCTTAAATTTAAAAGCCTTAGGACAAAATTATTGACCGCATTTGGAATAAGACAATTAAGAATATTTGATTTTTCAGCCAGTTGAATATGCATTGTTTCTTGATAGGGAGCGGTCAGAAAGTACTTGACAAAGATTAAATTAACTTCTGCCTCAATAGTTTTTGTAAGTTTTGCCTGCATAAAAGTATAAAAAATCATAAAAATATTTTTGGCAATAAATAAGGCAACAATTGCCAGCCCAATAACAATCGGAGAGCTAAATAAATTAGAATCCGTATTTTTTGATAATAATTTCAAAACAAAAGGATAAGTAAGTGCAACCCCGAAGAGTTCAAGAATACCAACAAGAAAAGAAGAATACGAATATTTTATAAAGCTCTTTTTATTCTTGCCAAAATACGTAAAAAATTTCCTATAACATTTTAAAAGCATAAAAATATATTACAAAAAAAAAGCCATACGGTAAATCAATAATAAAAAATATGTGATATAATATTAGCGAAGGAAAGAGAAGGAGGTTTTATGGCAAATCCTATATTAAATGAAAAATTTACAGAACAGGAAAGAGTTCTTGAAGGCCAGCCGATGACAATTAACGGCACTATACAAGTTACTGCTTTCTTAGCAATATTACTTGTGGCAGCTGCGGCTTTTGTCTGGTCCTGTATGACTTTAGGATATACTGATTTAGCAATTATGCTTACTGGAGGAGGACTTATTGTTGGTTTTATTTTGGCTATGATAATATGTTTTACCAGAACAAAACTTTTAATTCCGGTATACGCTGTATGCGAAGGTCTATTCTTAGGCGGAATATCTGTCGCTTTTGAAAATTCATATCCTGGAATTGTGTCACAGGCTGTTGCCGGAACATTTGCAGCTTTATTTGCAATGCTTATTTTATACAGAACAAAAATGATAAGATGCTCAGACAAATTCAGAAGCGTTATTTTTATTGCAACACTTTCTATAGCGGCAGTTTATCTGATTAACTTTATTGGCGGATTTTTCCATATGCAAGTTCCACTTCTAAATTCCTATTCTCCAGCAGGAATTGCTGTTAGTGCTGTAATCTGTGTTATAGCTGCGCTTAATCTTATTATAGATTTTGATTTTATTGAACGCGGCTCACAAATGATGCTACCAAAAGATATGGAATGGTATGGTGCTTTTGGACTTATGCTAACACTTGTTTGGCTTTATTTGGAAATATTAAGGCTGCTTGCAAAATTTCAAGATAGACAATAGATTTTTTATTAAGCTTCTTTTATAATAAAAGAAGCTTAATTTTTGGGAGGTATGAGCATGCTTTTATTAACGGGGATTATTTCATTTATATTGGGAGCGCTTGTTTGCGGAATGTTTTTGTACCTGTTTTTTACAAAGAAACAAACTGCAATGAGAGATGAGCTTGTATCTCTGCGTACAAAAATAGAAACCGCCGGCAATTTGCAGGAAATTATTAAAAATGATTTTGTAAAACTTGCAAATGAAACTATCAAAAACGAGCAGGAAGATTTAAGAAAGCAAAACAGGGAAGCGTTAGAAGAAAAAATTTTACCTTTAAAAAATGAACTCGGCGAGTTTAAAAATAAGGTTGAAAAGTTTAATTTAGCCGGAGTTGAAAATACTACAAAAATTGTTGAACAGATTTTAAACCTTGAAAAAAATAATAAACTTATTGCTCAAGAAGCGAAAAACCTTACTGAAGCACTTACAAAAAATCAAAATATAAAAGGTGCATACGGCGAAAACCTTCTTGATACTGTTTTAGATCATTGCGGTATGAAAGAAGGTATTCATTACAGCAGGCAGTTTGTTACAACTTCGTCTAGCCTTAGAGATGATGAAGAGCATACTATAAGACCCGATATCGTTATAAATCTTCCAGGAAACAGACATATTATTATAGATTCAAAGGTTACATTGACAAGTTACTTGGATTATATAGAAGATTCCGATAGGCTGAAAGAATTTAAAGCCGAAGTAAAAAAAAGAATATTTGATTTAGCCGGCAAAAACTATCAAGGAGCGGAAAACTTGTGGCAGCCGGACTTTATTCTTATGTACATGCCAATAGAAACTTCTTTAGCTGTTTTATATGAAGATTCTGAGCTCATAAACAGCGCATACAAATCTAAAATTATTATTGTAGGAACAGCCTCTCTCTTAGCAACAATCAGACTTGTTGACCAGCTGTTTGCACAGCAGAAGCAATGCGAAAGCGTCGGAGAAATTGTCAAGGCAGGAACTAACTTATATGAAACATTTGTACAATTTTGCGATGACTTAATTGATGTACAAAAACGATTTGAAGAAGTCGGCAAAAAATTAAATACAACAATAAACAGATTCAGACGCGGCAACAAAAATAAACCAAGCCTGTTTTCTCAAGTTGAAGCACTTAAAGATTACGGGATAAATACACCAAAATCTATTCCGGACAAGCTTTTGGAAGAAGTTGACGAAACTGAGTTGGAAGGAGTTCTTGTAAATGACTAAAATTCTTGTAATCGACGATGACAAAGCTATCAATGAATTAATAAAAGTGAACCTTGAACTTAACGGGTATGAAGTTATTCAGGCATTTAACGGAATAGAGGGCTTTGCACTTGCAAAACAAGAAGAGCCGGCTCTAATTGTTTTAGACGTAATGATGCCGGAAGTAGACGGTTTTACCGTAGCACAAAGAATCCGCCAGTGTCCGCAAATTGCAGAAACCCCTATTATAATGCTCACGGCGCTTTCCCAATTAGATGATAAAGTTAACGGCTTCAATATCGGTGTAGATGATTATTTGACAAAACCCTTTGAGATTGATGAGCTGATTGTTAGAGTTCGTGCACTTTTAAAGAGAACAAAACAAATTCCGAAATCATCAGCTGTCCGAGAGCTATTAACCTATAAGGAAATAACCCTGCTTCCTGAAACATACAGCGTTCAGATTAATGATAAAATCCAAAAACTTACGCCTATTGAATTTGATATCTTTAATCTGCTTTTTCAAAATCATGGCAATATGGTCTCCGGAGCGAGATTATTAAAAGAAATATGGGGATATGACCCGGATGATAACGTTGAAACAATAAGAGTTCATATAAGACACTTAAGAAGTAAAATTGATAAAATATCCGATGGGAAAAAATATATTGAAACAATTTATGGCGGCGGATATAAATTAAATATTTAGTTTTGTAAAGATTTTTGAGATTATTGAAATTAATACATAAAGATATATTTTATATATATGAGGAGAGTTATAACAGTTCTTAATAAGGAGAATCATCTATTGAACTATCTCAAATCAATCCCTGAGGAATTAATTTCATATCGAAAAGTTGTGGAAAATACTGCGATTAAAGACAATAGTCCACTTAAACTTATATCCGGTGCTGAAATAATCAAAGACTGTCGTGGAAGAATTGTATCTGCCAATTTTTATTCTGTAGATAACGAACTTTATAAACAGATATTTTTTGACGGAGATGATATAACAGCCATTAATTATTATAAAAATGAAAAATTATCATACAAAGAAGTTTTTGATAAAGGATATTTAACCTCAAAATATATATACAAAAAAAACGGAAGTTTAGCTTACGAAATCCTTTATACATACAACAATCTGCATCAAATAGTAAGTCTCTGCAAAAGAAATGAAAGCCAGGAAGTCGCAATTAAATATAGCTATGACAGCATCGACAGAATTGTAAGCCGCGAAATATTTGTAAATTCAATTCCCATTTCTACCCAGCAATATAGTTATGATGCCTTAAATCGTGTTGTAGAATACAAAGATGAAAATCAACGAATTGTCGTAAAAAGTATCAGCCAAAAAAATGAATTGCTATCTTACTCAATAACTGATAAAATAAATAATGAGATTATGATAAAAAATCATTTTACTGATTCTGGATACGTTGATACTGAATTTACACTCAACGGACACAGTACAACCGTAAAAGATATAAATTATGTGGATAATATTATGCTTAAACAGCCTTTTACAAGTGAAGATGATTTAGATTTAATAATATGCGGTTTATACTGTTCTAAAGTTTCTTGCATTAGCAAGCCCGATAAAGTTGATGTTATTGCAAGAAATTCTATGAGTTTAATTGATAAAAATATTGAATTAAAAATCCTCCCCATATCAATTAGAAAACGAATCTTATATAATATTGCAACCAAAGCAAAAGTTTAAAATTTTACAAATAAGAAAAAATATAGTATAATATACTCACGAGAATCAGATTATCAGGAGGTTTTTATGAAGGAAGAGTTTACTACAAATCAAAGACGCTGGTATGATAAAGACCCGGTATTATCTTCGGCCATGAAAACATTAGAAGAATCTGATGACGAGACACAAATAAAAGTTGCATTAAATCTAATAAAAATTATCACCGAACATCATCTTTCCAATACGGAATATGAATCTGTAGAAGATATCGTCTCTGCAGCTGAAGATGTCCTTGATGATTCTAAACATGGAAGATGGTATGATTTGGATGGCACTTTAAGAACAGCAATAAGTTTACTCCAGAATTGCCCGGACTCTACAAGAGGGGTTATTGCAAAAGAAATGGCAAAAAATGTTATTGATATCATCAAAAAAGAAGACCAGGATGATGTTGATGATGTAGAAATTGAAATTCCGGAAGAGTAGCAAATTTTATTTTCAGCGGTTTTATACTTGAAAAAGGAGATTTTATGATAAAAATAAAACCGCAGATTTTACCGAAACCGGCAAAATATTCACAACAAACTCTTGCAGCGCCTAAAGTTAAACCAAAAATCGATCTTTCCGGCGAAGAAAACGGTTATTTTAAAATTGGTGACAGAGTTATTAAAACAATATTCCCAAGATAAGTTAATCTATATCAATTGGGCTTCTCTGGATTAGCTCAATAGCTTCGCGTGCAGTAAAAACTAAATCTTCAGGAATATTTGATATTGTACAAAATTGTCTTAAAACATCAATTACCCGTTTGAAGCATCTTACAATATCGCCCTCTCCCATATCAACCTGATCAATTATATCATCCCACTCCGTTCCTGTTGCCCACATTTCAATTAGCGGAGAGTAGAAGGCATTTATATACATCGGATCTTCAACATCATACTTTTTCTGCTTTTTATCCAAATCACGTTTTATATCTTTAATTTTATTCAGCCGTTTTCTAACATTTGGTGAAAGCGGAAGACGCGAGAATAAATCAGCTCTCATATCTTCTGTTGTAATAGCGCAGACAACACTTGCAAGTTCAGCAGGTGTAAGCCCTTCTAATACGCCTGAAAATATTATCTGTGCTAAGAAGAGTTCATTTTCTGAACGAATTTGGGATATAGTAACACCTCTCTCTGTCGGGTAATCATCCTTTATGTACCCGTAATCAATCAATACAGCCCTGTGTGACAGGAATTTATTCCAGAAAATATCTTTTTGCTTTTCAATTTCTTTATTTAATTCTTTTTGTTTAGCCTCATACCTAGAAAGAACATCAAGTATCTTCATATGTTTTTTAAAAAGTTTACAAGTATCGCATTCATATGAATGCATCTTATGAAGCATTTGTTTTGTCTGCCGTCCAAATTCCTGTGCTTCATCTGAAAGAGGTCTGTTTTTTTTCTTTTCCTGCTTTTGTATTGTTTTAAAAACACGCCTGTTTTGAACGTAGATTTCCCGAATTTTATTATATTCAAGTAAATCTTCATTAGTTTTTTTGCAGTAACAGACAAAAGAATTACATTCATTTATTTTTTCATTGTACTGCTCTTGTAAAAGTAAAAGCGGCTCTATTCTTGAGTTTGAAGAATAATATCCGAAACTTTTCAGAACAAGCTCTTTTGCTTCCTCCAGCGTAAATCTCTGAAGCAGGTTTAAAACCATAGAGTAGCTTGGAGAGAACTTGCTCTCTAGCGGGTTAGCGTCGCTTAGAACAAGTTCTGCGACTTCTTCCGGAGTCTGAAAAGGAGAGCCTACAATTACAACATAACCTATATCATCCATTCCGCGTCTGCCCGCGCGGCCGGACATTTGCAAGAATTCACTTGCTGTAAGAGTTCTATGCCCGCTGTCTGTACGCTTGCTTATTGAGCTTATTACGGTTGATCTGGCAGGCATATTAATTCCGGCAGCTAAAGTTTCTGTAGCAAAGACTACTTTTATCAAACCTTTTTGAAAAAGCTTTTCAACAAGTACTTTCCAACCCGGAAGCAGACCTGCATGGTGAGATGCTACACCAAGAAGCAGATATTCTATATGCTTGTTTTTATATAAATAAGGATTTTCAGCTATATAATCATCAATAATCCGTCTGATTTCTTCCTGCTCCTTAGGTGTTACAAGACACAAAGAAGCACAGCTTTCCATCTGCTCATCACATTTTTTTCTTGAAAAAGTAAAGTAAATTGCTGGAAGCATATTTTTTTCCTGCAAATTCCTTACGACATCCTTTACCGTATTTCGCTTTTGAACAGCCTTTCCTCGTTTAAAAACCTTTTTCTCCGGCTTAATCTTTTTATTTAAAGTTCCGTTTGGTGTCAAAAGCGGAAGCAATGTGTTCGGCTGTGATGAGTCAAAATAATAAAATCTCAACGGCACAGGCCTAAAATCTGTATTAATAAGCTCCGTTTTTGAGTGAACTGTATTAATCCACTCCGTAAGTTTATCCGCATTTGCAACTGTTGCAGAAAGAGCAACGATTTGAACATTTGTCGGGCAGTAGATTATACTCTCTTCCCAAACAGTTCCTCTCTGTTCATCATTCATATAATGAACTTCATCCAGAATAACATATTTAACATCTTTGAGGTTATCTGTTACAGAGCCGAAATTCGTGCCATATAACATATTTCTAAAGACTTCTGTTGTCATAACGACAATTTGTCCGCCTCTATTTATAGAGGTATCACCTGTTAAAAGCCCTACTTTTTCTGAGCCATATTTTTCCGAAAAATCATTATATTTCTGGTTTGATAAAGCCTTTAACGGTGTTGTATAAAAAACCTTTTTCCCCTCTTGAAGCGCGCAGTGGATTGCATGCTGTGCTATTACGGTTTTACCTGCTCCTGTAGGTGCGCATACGACAACACTTTTCCCTTCTGAGATACACTTACACGCATCTTTTTGAAAATCGTCTAACTCAAAGGGAAAATCGTACATAATAACCTCATTCAACTACTCTTCCTTTATTATAACATAAAAGCAAGGACTAAAAGTCCTTGCTTTTCAGGGTAAATATACCCCCTCAATATTATAACAAGTTCAATGCTATACTTGGGGTTTGGTTTGCTGTTGCAAGCAATGTTGCAGAAGCCTGCTGCAGAATTTGAGCCTTGATATAATTTGAAGATTCTTCTGCTACATCGGCATCTCTCAATGTTGATAAAGAAGATGTAATGTTTTCAGATTGAACTTCAATAGATTCAATAGCAGATTCAATTCTGTTTTGAGCAGAACCTAAAGTTGTTGCACGTGCTGAAATCTCATTAATAACTTTATCGATTTCATCAAGCATTGCAGATTGTCCACCGGTAATTTTTGTTCCATCATAACCTGAACATGCTTTTGCAATACCATCTAAAGAATTGTCACCGCCAGGTACTGTAGCATAAGTTTGGAATAAAGATTCTACATCACCTTCTTTAAATAATGATTCATCTAAATCAATCTGGCTTGATGCATCACTGTATAAACCTACTTGAAGTGAAATAGTTCCCATTGAACCGTCCATCATGTTTAAACCATTAAATTCACAGTTTGCAGCAATACGGTCAATTTCTTCAAGTCTTGCAGTAATTTCTGATTGAATTGCCTTTAATGAATCAGAACCGTAAGTTCCGTTTGCAGCCTGCTCTGTCAAGTCTCTAACACGTTGCAAGTGAGATGATACTAATGCATAAGTATCTTCCAGAGTTGTTAACATGTCAGCACCTGTTGCTGCGTTGTCTGCTGCTACATCCAATGAACCTAACTGAGTTTCCCAGTTTGTTGCAATTGAATAACCTGCTGCGTTGTCTGCTGCGTGGTTAATCTTGTAACCGGTTGTCATTCTTTCAATTGCATCATTCAATGAATTGGTTGCTTTGTTCAAGTTTGATTGAACGATGAGTGATGAAATGTTTGTGTTAATTGTTAGTGCCATTTTTTACTCCTTTCTGGCGATCACATCCTACGAATGCGTCCTTGCATTTGTCTTATATTTTTTTAATTCCACACCGCAAAAATTAATAACGCTTTTTTGAAAAAAGTTTTACAAATCTTTACAATTGAGGCCTGAAATTATTGTTAGTGCTATAATTTTGAATTGAACACAGGAGTCGTTATGGGAAAGATAGTTATTGATAATAATCGCTGTAAGTCATGTTACATTTGCACCACTGCCTGTCCAAAAGGGCTTATCAAAAAGAGTGATAAGACAAATAGGCTCGGAGATTATATGGTAGAGTTTGTTGACAAGAATAATGAATGCATTGGCTGTGCTATGTGTGCAAAAAGATGTCCGGATATGGCAATTGTTGAGGTATATAGATAAATGGAAAAGATTTTAATAAAAGGGAATTATGCAATAGCACAGGCTGCTGTTAATGCCGGCTGCCAATGTTATTTCGGGTATCCAATAACCCCGCAGACAGAAATCGGAGAATATTTGAGCGGGAAAATGCAGGAGCTAGGGCGCGGGTATGTTTGTGCAGAAAGTGAACTTGGCGCTATTAACATGGTTATGGGCGCAGTGGCTACAGGAGTTAAGGCAATGACTTCATCATCTTCCTGCGCGATATCATTGATGCAGGAAGCTTTATCTTACGCTGCTTCAGATGAGCTGCCGGTGGTTGTTGTTAATGTTATGAGAACCGGACCCGGCTTAGGATATATTTACCCGGCTCAAGGGGACTATAATCAGGCTGTTTATGGAGGCGGAAACGGAGATTATAACTTGATTGTACTTGCTCCGTCTACAGTTCAGGAATGCGTAGATTTAACTTATAGAGCCTTTTATCTTGCACAAAAGTATAGAAACCCTGTTATGTTGCTTGCGGACGGACTTTTAGGACAAATGATGGAGCCGGCAAGTTTTGGTGAATATCCTTATCCTGAAGTCGATGTATCATCTTGGGCCCTAACAGGCGCTAAAGGAAGAGAAGCCAGAAAAATTTATTCTGTAGCAACTGATGAAAAGAAACAGATTCAGCATATATGTGATTTGCATAGAAAATTCGAAGTTATTGCCGAAAATGAAACAACTTATGAAGAATTTGAAACAAATGATGCTGATATTATTCTCGTTGCATTCGGTTCTATGACAAGAAATATTAAGGCTGCAATGAAAGTTTTAAGAAATAAAGGAATAAAAGCAGGCTGCTTCAGACCGGTTACATTAAATCCGTTCCCGCATAAACAAATTCATGAACTTGCTAAAAAGGGTAAAGAATTTGTTGTTGTTGAAATGAATATGGGACAAATGTTTAAAGATGTTAAATACGCTGTAGAAGGGCTTTCTAAAGTAAGCCTTGTAAATAGAGCCTGCGGAGAATGGCTCAGCGTGGAAGAGATTGTATCTTCTGTAGAAAATATCCTGAAGGGAGGAAGACAGTATGCAGCAAGTCTTTAGTATACCAAAATCAATGAAAAAGGATTTCAGATACACATTCTGCCCCGGCTGTGACCATGGTATTGCAATCAGGCTTGTAGCTGAAGTTATAGATGAATTAGGAATCAGAGAAAATATTATTTCATCAACTTCCGTAGGGTGCTCTGTATTCTTATATGACTTTCTTGATATAGATTGTGTGGAAGCTCCGCACGGAAGAGCATTGGCTTCTGCTACCGGAGTTAAAAGAGCAAGACCTGACAAATTCGTATTCACTTATTCCGGTGACGGCGACTTTGCTTCAATCGGGATTGCAGAATCTTTGCACTCGGCCTTAAGAGGTGAAAAGATTTCTGCTATATGTATAAACAATACAACATACGGTATGACTGGCGGACAACTTGGCCCTACAACAATGATGGGACAGGTTACAACGACTTCTCCGACAGGAAGAAATGCCGAATACTT
>CALUSZ010000145.1 GCA_944323495.1 Candidatus Gastranaerophilales bacterium | reverse complement strand
TAGTGCAGAATGTGGCACGGCAAAAAACGGCGATGTTAAAAGGTACTATAAATGTATAGGCAGAAAGAAATACCGTAACGGCTGCAAGAAATATCCGATACGAAAAGATGCTCTCGAAAACCTTGTTCTTGACAGCGTGATACAGGCGATGCAAGATGAAAAGACGATAAACTCTCTTATCCGAGGTCTTATGCAAATGCAAGAAAAGCTTAACGAAGAACGTACCACACTGAAACTGCTCGAAAAGGAAAAGAAGCAAACGCAAACGGCTTTGGATAATCTGATAAAGGCAATTGAACTAGGCATAATGTCCGAATCGACTAATAAGCGATTGCATGAACTCGAAACTCAAATATGAGACTTGGACGAAAGAATAGCCGTTGAGCAAAACAAAGTTGCTTTTACTCTCTCCGAAGACGATATACGGCGATATTATTTGACAGCGTTAAAACAGGAACCGCAATTATTGATAAATTGTTTGGTAAAGGAAATAACGCTTTACGACGACAAAATGATAATTACATACAATATTCCACTAAATAAAGGCTCCGATGAAAATCGGGGCTTTTCTTTTTACGAAAAAATACATTACCTTCCGTACACCCTACCGCAAAGCGGACAGACGATATCTATTCCTATTTATACTTTAATGCAAGTTTAGCTGCAATAAAAAATGTAATCCGATTGATTTCGGATTAACATAAAAATGTCTAAAGTAAAGCAGTTTTATTTTGAAGATACTAAACAAATTATTAACTCAGAATAATGGGATAGGATTTCTATCGTTTACTCTCAAAAAAATATAAATACTTGATTAAAAGAGATTTTTCCCTTCTTTCGAGCCTTTTTGTTATTTTTTCGTTTTTTTAGTTTTAACTAGCATTACTATCAAATAAATAAGATATATGGGTAATAACACGCCAGCCATTATAAAATGCAAAGAAATTTTAAAACATTTGTGTTTCCTTATTATAATTTTTGAAACTTGAATATTTTGCGCCTCTATATGAGTTGCTATATCTGCACAATTTGTAATTTGGTACTCATACTCTTCGACGCTGTTTAATTTAGCTAAGTCCCCATAAAAAAATAAATTTGGTTTTGGAGTGTTTTTTAATGTTCGAAGCACAGGAAAAAAAGAAAAAATACAAACAATCAAAGCAATCGTAAATGTCGCTAAAATAAGCCAAAAATATATTTCCAGCCAACAACACAATTGGATCCCCGCAATGAAAACGCCAGCAATAACACCTAATATAGCGGTTAATAGTCCGATCATTATTCCGTTCTTTGTTTCTGCATACGCTAACTGTTCATATATTCTATCATTAATATTTTTCAAGTAATCGATTCTATCATTAATATCCATTTTATCTCGCTCCTATTCTCACTTCAAAATATCTACTCATCGCTTCACAATCTCTATTATTCTTTACAAAAAAGCATTGTATGTAGTGAACACCTTGATATTCGGTACTTTCTCTTCTCCCAATATATTTTCCTTGTCTTAAAACCTCGTTACTTGATTCTATTCCTCCTCTTAATTGACCTTTCGCTGCTGCCTCTGCTCCTGTATTAGTCACTTGCCATTTAATATTTGCATCCTTCCACCCTTGTGGTAAAAGAGAGGGTACAAATATTAAAGACGCATGCTTAGGTAAAATAGTTCCTTCTTCGTAATCAACATAATTTTCATCATCAAGGCTATATTGACACTTAATACTGCAAATGCACTTATTAGGCAATATCCATGGTAATTTTTCTCTATGGGGCAGAACCGGAAACAATGAGGGCTGCTCGACTTTCACGTCCTCTTGTTTTTGGAATAATTGAGAATATTTAGTGGATGTAACATAAAATTCTTTACTATCAGAAAACGGCGTAAAGTTGTTTATAATATTTTTAGCTAATATATTATCCTTTGCCAACGAACTTATATATTGAAAAACTTCTGAAGTAATAGCAATCTCTGACAATTGACCTTCTTTACGAGTACCTGCTTTTTCATCTTCAGCTTTGTCTGCATCTCTTACTGTTTGTCCAAGCGCAATGTTAAACTTACCGTTTTTTAACCCTAAGCGGGATAGAAAGATATTGCCAATCGCAATGCCAATACCGATATTGATTTTATCTGTATTTTGCGATTTGTTGATATTATCTATTCCGTCAAGCATTTTCATACCAGCTACAACAGCCGAAACAGCATAATTTTTAGACATATCACTATGGTTGTAGAATACTACCGAATCTCTATCTCCCTGGAATTGAATATGTACTCCCGCATCAGCTTGTTCGCAATCGTACATCATTTCTAAGACTGTTTTAGTAAACCTTTCTGCCTCTTGCAATTTGGACATATCAACTTTATTAGTAAAACCACGGATATCGGAATAAAACATCGCCCCTTCTACTACCTTAGGTGCACGCAAAGACAGCGTATTAAAATCGATAGGCTTTCGTGCTGAAGTAAAATCAATATCTCCATAATTTGTTTGGTTAGCTTTTTGCTCAGCAAAATCCAATCCAGCATCTTTCCTTTTATTCCATGAGCTATACTGGGCTATTAACTCCTCTATATCTTTAATAGATCCACCATACGCAGTTAAATCGTAATAATAAGCTTTAACAACTATTTTGCTTGACAAATCACCCCTACCAAAAAATTTACTAGCGA
>CALUSZ010000144.1 GCA_944323495.1 Candidatus Gastranaerophilales bacterium | reverse complement strand
TAAAAGAACTCGTATCAGAAGGACTTTCTCCTGATGTAGAAAAAGCTATAAAATCTGCAATTGAAACATACAAGTCCTTAGGTGCAGAAGTTGTTGAAGTATCACTTCCGAACCTAAAACATTCAATTGGTATATATTATATTCTGGCTACTGCAGAATGCAGTTCAAACCTAGCTAGATTTGACGGCGTAAGATATGGTCACAGAACTGCGGATGCTAAAAATCTTCTTGAAATGTATTGCAAGACAAGAGCTGAAGGCTTTGGTCCGGAAGTTAAAAGAAGAATAATGCTAGGGACTTATGCGCTCTCTTCAGGATATTATGATGCTTACTATAAGAAAGCTCTGCAGATGAGAAGAGTTGTAATGGAAGATTTTATCAAAGCATTTTCAAAAGTAGATGCTCTAATCTCTCCAACCTGCCCGAATACAGCTTTTGATTTAGGAGCAAAAACAGAAGATCCGCTTGCAATGTACTTAACAGATATTGCAACAATCTCTGCTAACCTTGCAGGGCTTCCGGCTATATCTGTTCCGGCAGGGTTTGATGCTGATGGAATGCCTATCGGCTTGCAGATAATGACTCCTCAGCTAACAGAAGCAAAATTGTTCAATCTTTCTTACAAATTTGAACAAGCGCATGATTATTACAAACAGCTTGCTAATATTTAGCAATGAAAAATTATTTATGAAAAACAACTGCCGGTATTTATCAGCAGTTGTTTTTTTTTATTATAAGAAATCTAGTTACTCTTACCGGACCTATATCCGCAATATGCAAAAATAAACGGAAGTAAACGCTCAAAATGAAGCTTATCTGCACAAGGGAATTTTGCTAACACAAGTACCCCGAGCGCATCATCAATATTTATTAAACAATCTTTTAATGTCAATTTTCTATCCGGACGTTTGTCGTGCGGGTCACAAATCAAGTTTGAAACAGAAGCCGCACCATACATACCTATAATAAGCCCGCCTGCAATTGACATAATTTTCCCTGGGATATTGTTAAAATTCTTGCTCGATTCACATAATTTTAGTACACCACCAACTATCCAGGTTGGAATAGAAGCATTCATAAACTGGAAAAGACCTTCTTTTAATTTATTTTCATTAGTCTTTTTATTTTCCCCAATCATACCGACTGCAACACCGCCTACGATTGAAGAAGCTGACATACCGATAATCTCCTGCAGCCCATACTGAAGCTTAAAAGGATTTTTTACTTTTTGTTTCTTCATCATAAACATCATAGGAAGAACCGTTCCGGCAATAGCACCAACACCGGCTTTTATTTTATCACCGGTTGTTATTTCACGTACCTCATTACGATGACGCTGTAATGGTCGTACATCTTGCTTTTGTTCTGGGGTATGTCTAAATGTTAAATAATTTTGGTTGATTGGGTTAATCATCTGATACACTTCCTGCCTTGATTATAGCGAAAAGATTTAAGTTCATCAATCCTTTGAATGTAAATTTTTGTAAATATTTCTTCATTAATAGTCAATTCTAAACATTCAGTATTTTTATCAACATAGAAAGGAGTGTGCAACTGTGGCGATAGAAGCAAAAGTTAGTCGTGATATGGGAAACGGATACGTTCAAGTTGACATTTCCGCTAAAAACGAAGGCTGTAACTATTATGTTATGCCTAAAAATAACGTTGACAGCTTTATCAGCCAATACAAAAAAGATAGAAAAAATAACACAATACTATCTTATACTACACTTGGCGGTTCTATTTTATTGGGGGCTACGGGCATGTCTCTTCTGTTAAAAAAACTGAAAGCAAGTAACACAATGAAATGGATTTTAAATATGTGCGGAACTGTTGCATTTTCTCTTTTCTCAACATATCAATGTGATAACTATATACAATCAAAACGAGACGAGCTTATGAAAAAACACAAGGCTAAACAAGTATTTTATAATGCTTGATTCAACTTACCCTATTATCCCTTGACGCCTTGGGCACCGGATACAATTTCAACAAGTTCCTGGGTAATTGCAGCCTGGCGAGCCTTATTATAATCAACAGTAAGAGTTGTAATCATCTCTTCCGCGTTATTAGAAGCCGCAGACATTGCTGTCATACGAGATGCAAGTTCACTCGCATTAGCCTCTAAAAGCGCCTGATAAATAGCATTTGATATATACATAGGAACAAGCTGCTGTAATACACTATGAGGCGACGGCTCAAACTCCATTACCGCATCTATTTCTTTTGAATCAGCTTTCTCTACCCTAACCGGCAGAATCTCCCAATCCTGAACGCTGTATGACATCATATTATTAAAACGTGTTGTGATAATATCAATTCTGTCAATTTTTCCGTTCACAAAATCCTCTGCAATATCTTCTGCTATAATGTTAGCACCGGTTGCGGTAGGATCATTTGCAATACTTATATAACCTTTTCTCAGTTCAAACCCGCCAGCTTTATGCTTAAATGCAGAAACAGCCTTTTGCCCTACCGGATAAATTACAGTCTTAATACCTTTTTCTGCGTTCTCTTTAACCCTTTTCAAAGCGGTCTTTACAATATTAGCGTTATAAGCACCTGCCAAACCCTTATTAGATGTCAAAACAAGCAGCCCTTCAGCTTTTACTTCTCTTTCCTTCAAAAGTTCTGGATAATTATCAAGTCCGCGTTCAACTCTCAAACCAACTGTAGAATATTCGCCAACAGTTGCAAGCATTTTTCTGAATAAATTCATAAGCTCCTCTGCAAAAGGACGTGCTGCTTTTACAGTGCTTTCAGCCTTTTTTACTTTTGCTGCAGCTACCATCTTCATAGCTTTTGTTATCTTTTTTGTATTCTGAACGCTTGATATTCTGCTTTTTATATCTTTTAAGTTTGGCATTATTTTATCCTTGTCTATCTTAATTTCAAATCCATACCCTTTTTAATAAGAAGTATTGCAAGCAAAATTAACAATACAGTCTCTAAAATCGGGCAAGGTATCATAAAGAACATAAATGATTTTACAATCACATAGATAAAGAGAAAAGCGCCGATGAGCATAAATGCAATTCTATTAAACATCCATGCACCTTCGGAATTATCCTTGAAATAATTC
>CALUSZ010000143.1 GCA_944323495.1 Candidatus Gastranaerophilales bacterium | reverse complement strand
ATAATATACAAATAAAAGAAGTTGATGGAGCTGACATAGTTCAGTATAAACCGTCTGGTGTATGCTGCAAATTAATGCAGATGAGAATAAAAGACGATATTATAGAAGATGTAGAATTTTTTGGAGGGTGTAACGGTAACCTTAAGGGAATCGGAATCTTAATCCGCGGAATGAATATTAATGATATTATTCCAAAACTAAGCGGACTTCCTTGCGGTAGCAGACCTACAAGCTGTCCGGATCAGCTTACCAAAGGAATCGAAGCATACCTAGAGGCCAAAAAAGCTGCTGCTGTAAGCTAACAAAAATCGCCCTCTCCACGGGGGAGGGAGTAGCTGTACGAAACGTAAGTGAGCTACAGATACGGGTGGGGGCTGGCTCGTTAAGCAAATGTGGTGATACATTATCAGTTATTGTTGGGTTGCACCCAACCTACTTTTTTAATAAAATCTACATTACTGTAAGCTAACAAGTCTCGGTCATTCCCTCTCCTGTAAGGAGAGGGTTAGGGTGAGGTGAAATTCTAAACAATATGGATTTTAATATTACTCTCTGGTTAAATGAACTGGAAGAAAAACTAAAAGAAGCTTTCAAAAACAACTTACTTTATATCGGTCTCCAGGGAAGCTATGCCCGAGGTGAGGCCGATAATAGCAGCGATATAGACATAGTTGTTATTTTGAACAGTTTATCAATGCAAGATTTACAAGCATATAAAGCCGTACTCAACACTATGCCCTATAAAGAAAAATCTTGCGGATTTGTTTCAGAAAGAGAAGAAATTCAAAATTGGTCAAAAGAAGATTTATTCCAGTTTTTTTATGACACAAAAAATATTTACGGAAAAATAGAGAATACGTAAGAACAAAAAAAGAGCTTTTATCAAAGCTTTCTGGCTTAGATAAAGAAATTTTAACTATTTGCATCAATAAACATTCAGTTATAACATGTGATAGTACAGAATATTTATATTCACAGCTTATTAATTGGATACAACATCAACTTAAAGAAGTCGCGGAGGTAAAATGAGGACTATAACACTAATCAAAGGTGACGGTATCGGGCCGGAAATAACAGATGCAGTTGTAAAAATAATAAATGCTGCAGGTGTCGCAATAGATTGGGATATTCAAACAGCAGGGGCCGATGTAATTGAACAGGAAGGCTCTCCGCTTCCAAGCCGTGTTATAGAATCAGTTAAAAAGAATAAAGTAGCATTAAAATCTCCCGTTACTACTCCTGTTGGCAAGGGGTTCCGCTCTGTTAATGTTCAGCTGAGAAAAGAACTGGATTTATATGCCAACCTTCGTCCTTGCTATAACTTACCGAATGTTAAAACAAGGTATGACAAAGTTGATATTGTTGTAGTAAGAGAAAATACTGAAGATTTATATGCAGGAATTGAATGCCAAATTGATGAAAATACGGCAGAAAGTATTAAAAGGATTACAAGAGGAGCGTCTGAAAGGATTGCGAAATTTGCGTTTGATTATGCTGTTAATAACAACAGAAAAGAAGTTTGCGTTGTAACAAAGGCTAATATCTGTAAACTTTCTGACGGTCTATTCTTAGAGAGTGCAAGAAAAATAGCCTCTTTATATCCCCAAATCAAGTTTAGAGAAATTTTGGTAGATAATTGCTGTATGCAGTTGGTTCAAAATCCTAATCAATTTGATGTTCTTCTGCTTCCAAACCTTTATGGTGATATAGTTTCGGATCTTTGTGCGGGGCTTATTGGAGGGCTGGGGATTGCTCTGGGGGCAAATATAGGCTCTGATTATGCAGTATTTGAACCGGTACATGGTTCTGCCCCTGATATTGCGGGGGAAGACAAAGCTAATCCGACAGCACTCTTGATGTCAGCAATAGAAATGCTTAATTATATCGGAGAAGAAGAGGCTGCTAAAAGAATAAAACTTGCTCTCTTTGAAACTTTAAATGCCGGTATAAAAACTATTGATTTGGGCGGAAGTGCAAAGTGCAGCGAATTTACCCAAGCCGTAATAGATAGAGTGACTGTTTTAGTTAAATAGCGCGTGTTTTTGTAAAACATAGCAAAAAAAATTTTTACGTGTTTTATCATATTGTAGAGAATTAAGGAGTATTGCGCGTGCTAAAAATTGAACCTATTAGACTTTTTAATAATCCTAATAATATAAAAAGGTCAAATAATTTAAATAAAAAAAACGATAATGAAAATCAAACCAATGTTATATCCGGTGTTCCGCGAAGCTATATAAATTTTAGAGCAGAAAAAACTGAAAGCCTGAAATATACAGAAGAAGGTCTTTTATTTATAGAACGGGCCCAAAAGATTGCTGATGCCGGTGGCAGTAAAGAAGTTACTCCATACCATATTATTGCTGCTGCAATAGAAGAAACAGAAGAAAACTATGCCAGATATAGCGAAAAAGAGCTTGAAAGCGGAGAAGTAAAATCCGTTTCAACACTTAATCGTTTGGCCAATAAATATGCTAAGCAGAACACTTTATTATCAAAGGAATTGAGAGAGTATTTTTTCGAAAGCCTTAATTTTTTAAAAGAACAAAATACGGAAGCTTTAGCAAAATTAGCGTCAGATGGGGATAATGTTAAAAATAATAAAATATTGACAGAAGAGTATCAAAAATTGCTAGAAAAGGCTTCAGCTGAAGGGACTACTATAGGAGCGTATGCTATTTTAGGTGCGGCTTTTAATGCTCTGTCTGCAAGAGGAATTACTTATCCGTCGGAATTTTTGCAGGATTTTTTAGAGTTAAGTTATTATAAAACATCTAAAGATATAAATGAAAATTATATGAGATTTTATGATAGCCGTGCTATAGATGTATGGAATAAATTAGCTTTAGGCTCAAATTTATTTGTAACATATGCTGATTCAAAAGAGGCAGATAGGATTGCTGCAAGTATAATAAGAATGATAAATGCACCAAAGTATGGAAATTTTAATAGTAAAAATACTATTATTTATGCAATGTCAGATGATATCTCACCTGAAAACCTGGTTAGCACAGTAATGGATCTCTCTGGTGAAGAACCGGACAAACGAAAAATTATTATGGTTAATCTAGATAGTATTATTGCAAATTCTCAAACAACCGATACAAATGAACTGGTTTTCCCTATGGCAATTATAGGGCTTGTAAATATGCCAAAGGATGATGTAAAATTTTTGTTTTTTCAGAATAAAAATAACTATTATCAGGCAATGCAGAATCCGATAATTAAAAAAGGGTTTTCTGATTTTATATCTTATGCAATTCCGCCTATACATACTTACGAAGCGCAGGAAATTATTAATAGGAGCAGAAAACTTACAAAAGATATAAAAACACCATTCTCAAAAGATGCAAGAAATAAAACTGTTGCATATGCTGATAAAATAGAGGGTGTATTTCCTGATAAAGCAGTTGATTTGATGAAACGTATTGCTGATTATTATGGTAATACAAAAAGGAAAATTAATGTAAGAGATGTAGATGAGTTTGCTTCAGTTGCCAAGGAAATTTTTAATAAGGATACTGATTCTGCAATTGTAGTGTATGATACAGGGAAAAATCTCAGCTCCTTGTATGGAAAAAATACTACAAAAAAAGATCTTGAAGCTATTGTTCGACAGATAAAAACTGGGAGGATGGGTACTTGTGGTTATGTAATGTACTCAAAAGATGAAGAAGCTGGCTCCGGAAGGCGTTTTACGGCACAGGCACTGGCTGGTGAGGCAAAAGTACCATTTATAGAAATTGCTTCTTCGGATTTTGCATTAAGTGCTTTAGATGATGAGGGAGTCAAAAGTTCTCCTAGTGTGGAGATGAAGAAAATCTTTGCGGAAGCCAGAAAAGCTGCGGAGCAGAATGAGTATAAAACTGCTATAATATATGTCAATAATTTTGAGGATTTTGCTTTTTCCGGTCCTTACCTTGCAGGTTATAAACAGGCAATGGCCCAGATGGAAAAAGAAATGACAAGGGCTGAGGGTGAAAATCTCAATATTATTGTAATTGGTTCTACTGACAGTTATTATGCAGATGCTATCCCCCAGTTTGTTAGAGGATTTAATCAGCAGATTGCGATTGATTCACCAGCTTTCAATAAACAGGCAAGAAGAGAGATTCTTGTTAATAGAATAAAGGAAATGGAGCTGCCTCTTGCTTGTAAAAATATAGAAGAAAAAGAAAACTTGGTTAATAAGCTTGTGAAACTTACTGAATATATGTCTTTTGTAGAGATAAAATCAATGGTGGAAAAGACCGGGCAGATAATGCTCGAGCGCGGAAAAACGCGTGCTTCTATAGGTGACTTTATTGAGGCATATCTTCAGCTTGCAACAGGCAGAACCTCAAGACCGGAGATGCCTGAATATAATAAGAGAGCAACTACTTCGCATGAATGCGGACATGCTGTTAACCTTGAGGTTATGAATGAGATTCTTAGAGAAAAAGGTCAGCCTTGGCATCAGTCAAGAGATGTTAATTTTATTACACTTGATCCGAGGGGTAATTTCCTTGGTGCTGTATTTGAAGGCCGGTCTGAAAATGCGGATTATCCTTTTGAGGCTATGTTTACCGGCTTAGTATGTGCATATGGCGGCTACTCAGCTGAAAAACTATTCTTTGATATGGACGGCTCAAGCGGTATTTCACAAGATTTAGCGCAAGCTTCTGCTTCTGCGAAAAACGGTATTGAATATTTTGGGTTTGGGTTTAATACCGGTAAAATCTCTAATGCAGCTGGTATAAAATCCGGAAAATACAGTGAAAATGTCTTTAAGGATATGAATGTAATTCTTACCAATGCTCAAATAGCTTCTGATTTGATTACTGAAACTTACAGGGGATTTAATAAGTGGTTTACAGATAAATACTCAAAGTTGATTGGTACTGATGACTGTATGATTGATGGAGATAAATTCAGAGCTGTTCTTGCACAGTGGAAAACTGCTCAACCTGAAAATGTTAAAGAAGAAATTGAAATATTGTCAGACATGATTATGGATATTATCAAATCTTCTAAAAAAGGTAAGATATATGGCAAATTGAAGGTTTAAAAAAAGAACCCTGAATATATCAGGGTTCTTTTTTATTCTATTTTTTAGCTTCTTCTTTTACCTGTTTTGGTTCCGGCGTAATTGGTTTTACGACTCTTTTAGGATTGTAGCTTTCATTTAAGTATTCTATTTTCGCATTTTTCATCAGGCCTTCTGTAAGTTTTTTCAAAACCTCGATTTGTTTTTGTGTTTCTAAATAGAATTTAATTTCATCTTTAACTTTAACAAAAGGAGTCGAGCCGGCTTCCATTCTGTCTGTTACCTTTATAATATGGAATCCGTAAGGAGATTTAACAAGGGTTTCACTAATTGTATTCGGTTTCATTGAAAAAGCTGCGTTGGCAAATTCAGGAACCATAGCTTCTTTCGGGAAGAAACCTAATTCTCCGCCTCTTTCTGCACTTGCTTTGTCATCAGAATTCTTCTGTGCAATTTTTTCGAAGTTATCAGGATTTTGTTTTACTTCTGCTAAAACAGATTCTGCTTTTGCTTTTTGTGCTGCTATTTGTTCTTCTACCTTTTTGTTTAACTCAGTGGGGTTAATTTCCGGATTTTTTTCTTTTATCTTTTGAATAAGTTCAATTGTATTCGCAGATATCAGAATATGAGAAGCTCTTACCTGCTCGCCGTGAGTGAATTCTTCTTTATGTGTATTATAGTAATTTTCAGCATCTTTATCTGTTATATTAATTTTTTCAATAGAATTTACTAATTTTTTGATTTTAATCTGTGTTTTTAAATCTTCTGTAAATTGTGCATTTGAAACACCTCTCTCTTTTAGAAGTTTATTTAATTCTTCTTTAGAGCCGACTTTGTCTATAATAGTTTTTAACTCGTTTTGAATATCTTCTTCAGTTGCAGTAATTCCGCGTTTTGCAATTTCTGCATCTAGAAGTGATTTTACAATTAATTCATTAACAATTTTATCTTTAAATATTCCATACATAGGGTTTTCATCTGATTTAACAAAGTTTTTTGAACCGCCGAAAGCCTTGAGGAATGATTTATCTACAGTTTTATCAAATGCCTGGTCAAATTCTGCCTGAGTTATTACTTTATCATTAACCTTTACGATACCTTCTGATTTATGCATCAAAGTACAGCCGGAAAACAGCACGGTTGATAATGCTAAACACGTTAATAATTTTTTCATTAGAATACTCCTCTTATTTATCAAAGTTACCAACTAATAATAAACCAAATGTGGGTAAATGTTAAGTATATTTTTACGCTTCTTAATAATTAAGGCTGTTTTCCTGAATACTTATTGACAGTTTCTTTTATGTAATAGAAGAGAGCGGATAAAGTTTCAAAAATCTCGTCAAAAGTCATATTGCTGTTATTTACAAGCAGGATAGATTTTCCGTCCTCGCAGGTTTTTGGGGCAATCGTAAATTTTATTTTTCTTAGGATATTTTTATCCATACCTTGTTTTATTATATTCCACTCGTAAGGGGTAAATGGGGAATAAATTCTGATATCGCTGCCGGCTTCTCGAATAATAGAAATACCGCATTCGGTTGCGAGTAGTCTTAATTTAATAAGTTTGATGAGATTTTCAACTTCATCGGGAATCCGTGAGAAGCGGTCTTTCCATTCTGATACGATATAATTGAGCTCAATTTCATTTTTAACATCTGAAAGACGTTTGTATTCAATCATTTTTTGCTCTTCAGAGCCGACCCATTCATCAGGAATATATGCTGTAACATTAATATCAACAATAGCGGGCTTATTGGCCTTAATAGTTTCACCCTTGAGTTCATTTACAGTTTCTTCCAGAAGTTCGCAGTACGTATCAAAACCTACATTAACCATATGTCCGTGCTGCTTTGTACCTAAAATATTTCCAACACCTCTTATTTCAACATCGCGCATTGCTATCCTATAGCCGCTACCTAAAGTTGTAAATTCTTTTATTGCTTTTAATCGTTCCGTTGCTTCCTGTGATAATTCCTTATTTTTCTTATAGAAACAATAACAATATGCCTGTTTTTCACTTCTTCCGACACGGCCTCTAAGCTGATATAACTGCGCAAGGCCTAATTTGTCAGCTTCGTGTATAATTATTGTGTTAGCATTAGGTATATCAAGTCCGTTTTCAATGATTGTTGTACACAATAAAATATCGCTTTCGTGGTTATCAAACCCTATTATTACATCTTCAAGCTGTTTTTCGCTTAACTGTCCATGGCCGATTGAAATTCTTGCATTCGGAACAAGTTTTTGAAGTTCCAGCTTAAATTCTTCGATAGTTTCAACTCTGTTATAAAGATAAAATACCTGCCCGTCTCTATCCAGTTCGTTAACTATAGCATTTTTAACGGTCTGCTCATTGTATTCTCCGACGTAAGTCTTGATAGGAAGCCTATTTTGAGGCGGAGTGTTAATAACGGAAATATCTTTTATGCCGGAAAGTGACATATAAAGGGTTCTTGGAATCGGAGTTGCTGACATTGATATAATATCAATATTTTCTCTAAATTCTTTTAATTTTTCCTTATGTCTTACTCCGAATCTGTGCTCTTCATCAATTACCAAAAGACCTAAATCCTTGAATATAACATTATCCTGCAAGAGACTATGCGTTGCAATTACGACATCACACTTTCCTGTTGCAAGATTTTTAAGCGTTTCTTTTCTCTCCTTTGCACTCCTAAAACGGCAAAGAAGTTCAACATCAATTCCAAAGGGTTTAAACCGCTCTGAAATCGTCTGATAGTGCTGGAGTGCAAGAACTGTCGTAGGTACAATCATTGCAACCTGCTTTAATGAAGTCACCGCCTTAAACATCGCCCGCATAGCAACTTCAGTTTTCCCAAACCCGACGTCTCCGCAGACAAGCCGGTCCATAGGGTTCGGGCTTTCCATATCCGCTTTTATTTCATTTATAGATTTTAGCTGGTCAGGAGTTTCTATGTATTCAAAAGTGTCCTCCATCTCAAGCTGCAAAGGAGAATCAGGCGCAAATTCAATACCTTCTTTCATCTTTCTTCTTGCATAAAGTCTCAAAAGGTCATAAGCTATTGTCTCAACCTCTTTCTTTACTCTGGTTTTTGTGTTTTCCCAATCAGAGCCGCCCATTCTTGAGAGCTTGGGTTTAACTTGTCCCGAGCCGCGATAGCGGCACAGCATATTTATCTGTTCAGCCGGAATATGTAACTTGTCTTTGTTTGCGTATTCTATAGTTAAATAGTCTTTTAACTGCCCGTCGAACTCTTGTTTTGTTAACCCCTGATAAATCCCGACACCGTGAATAGAGTGTACGACATACTCTCCGGGTTTTATATCGTTAATATTTTCAATGTATTCAGCTTTTTCTTTGTAATGACGTTTACGGTTGGGCGGAATATCTTTTTGCCTTTTATTAAAAAGTTCTCTATCTGTAAGAATAAGTATTTTCCCGTCTTTTAATTCCGTCCCTTGTGAAGTGATGTTTTTAATGTAGTTAATATCAAAAATGCCGTATTCAGATAAAACTTCTTTGACTCTTTCCTGAAAATCAGTCGCAACAGTTATTTGCCACCCTTTATGCTCAATAAGAAATTCTGCAAGCATGTCCATATCTGCATCAAAAATCTGTACGTTTCTTGCATCAATATCAATAACTTCGTTAGTTTCGTCTGATAGAAAGTTGTTTAGAGAAATCTTCTGCATACCTGCAGATTTTTGGATAATTTCTTCCCAGGTAAAATGATTTATTTCTTTTAATGGGTAGATATGATTGGTTTTTAAAGCTTCGTTATAAGAATTTATAAAATTCTCATCAATTTGCTGAAACTTGGCAGAAACTTCTGCAAACTCATCTATTACAATAATATATTCGCTAAAATAATCTAAAATATTAGCTAAATCAGGGTTAAAATAAGATTCATAAACATTAATCCCCTCAAAATACCCTTCATTTTCTATCTGTTCTCTTAATTCTTTTGGTAAATCACTAGGAAGCTTATCTTCTAAAACAAATTTATACAGAGGTTTTATATTTATTTCCTTAATTTTTTCGATTGATTTTTGTGTCTCGTTATTAAAAAATCTAATATCAACTATTTCGTCGCCCCAAAATTCGATTCTTACCGGATTCTCATCGAGTGAAAAAATATCTGCAATATCACCTCTTATACTAAATTCACCAATATCAGAAACCATTGTAGAGCGCTTGTATCCCAAATTTATCAGCTTTCTAAGAAGCTCATTCTGTGAAATTTCATCTCCAACTTTCAGCGTAAAAGAGTTTTTTTTGAAAAAATCAAGGTGGGGAAATTTTTCCAAAAGCACTTTTATAGGCGCAATCACAATTTCAGGCTTTTTCAATAAAATACTTATCTGTTTTTCGTAATCATAAAGGTTTCCGGCTACCGTCTCGTATGGTGAAACGTTCTGGTATGGAATAGTTTCAGGATTAAGATTAAAAATTCTCTCTAAATCCGACGTGTATCTTAATGCCGATTGTTCAGACGATGTTATAAAAAGGAGTTTTTTACCAGAAAGCTTATAGATATAATCAACCAGCAAAAGCCTGCTGAAAGTTGTTAGGCCGCTCAGCGTAAAACTTTTTTGTTTCTTTATATTTTTGACCAATTGGTCATAAAATGAAGCAGATTCTAATTTCATTAACTATGATTAGGGCTTTCGTATTCTATACCCATTTCCTTTAGAGCAGAAATAAAGCGTTCTGCGCAGGCACTCTGAACTTCAGGCGGAACAACTCTTAGAATTTCAACAGTCTTGGATATAATAGGATCTTTATCATACCATCTGTTGCCGTTAACAGGCTTTACCAGATCATAAAACCTGTCCAGAGCTTCTTTAGAAACCTTTTGTTCAAGCTTATCAAGAAAAACCACAGCATGCTCTCTTAATTCATCCTGATAATTCTTCAATAATTCAATAACTTCCAAAAGTTTAGGGTCATGGTCGTACCATCTTTTATATGCGGGACTCATTTAATACCCCCTTTACTTCTTTATTATCTTCATTATCTTCATCATTATATCTATAAATCTTTCCGCCTAATTTTTGCAGTTTATATTCAAATTCTTCATACCCTCTGTCAATATGGTGAAGTTTTTCTACGATAGTCTCGCCTTGAGCCATAAGTCCTGCAATTACAAGCGCTGCTCCCGCTCTTAAATCACTTGCTGCAACTGTTGCTCCGGTAAGGTTTTTGACACCCTTAACAATTGCATGATTTCTGTCCTGATGAATATCAGCGCCCATTCTTCTCAAATCCGGAACCTGCATAAAGCGGTTTTCATAAAGACTCTCTGTTATAATCCCAACTCCGTTTGCAGTAGTCAAAAGAGTCATTGCTATAGCCTGCAAGTCCGTAGGAAATCCTGGATAAGGCTGGGTTACAAAATTGATTGAACTAAGTCTGCCCCTGCAGCTGACTTCAATAGTCGTAGGCTCAATAAGTTTAATATTTGCCCCCATTTTAATTAATTTATCATTGAAAAATGTTAAATGAGCAGGATAAACGTTTCTTATTATAGCTTTTCCCCTTGTGGCAACAACAGCAGCCATAAAAGATCCTGCTTCAATTCTATCAGGGATTGTAGTATATTCAGCTGTATGCAGATTTTCAGCGTTTACTCCGTTAATAATAATTTCAGAGGTTCCGGCTCCTGTAATATCAGCACCTATTGTATTTAAAAAATTAGCCAAATCAACAATTTCAGGCTCCTGCGCGGCGTTTTGAATTCTTGTAGCGCCTTCTGCTAATACAGCAGCAAGCATTAAGTTTTCAGTGGCACCAACAGACGGGATATCAAGATAAATATCAGCTCCGGTTAATTTAGAAGCTTTAGCATGTACATAACCGTTTTCAATTTTAATCTTAGCTCCAAGGGCCTCTAAGCCTTTAATATGAAAATCGACGCGTCTTTCACCTATTGCACAGCCTCCCGGGAGTGCAACAATTGCCTCCTTGCAGCGTGACATAAGTGCACCTAAGATAATAAAAGACGCTCTCATTTTGCTGACAAGCTCGTATTTTGCCGTGATTGAAGAAATATTAGAAGCATCTACAACAACAGACTTTTCTTTTCTGTCATAAACATATTTGGCACCCAAATCAGATAATACATTTAGCATAATATCTACATCTGTAAGATGCGGAACGTTATATATTTTGGTAGTGCCTTTGACAAGGATAGTTGCAGCCAAAAGTTTTAAGACAGAATTTTTGGCTCCGCCTATTGAAACTTCGCCTTTTAGAGTCTCTCCACCTTGTATTTTGAATTTCTCTGCCAAAATTCCTCCAATCTATAATAATCATACAATTATTATAACAAAATGTAAAGACATTAATTAAATAAATCCTCCGCCCAGCAGGTGGGCGTCTCTAATATTATATAAAACACAGGCCTGTCCTTTTGAAATAGCAGAAACGGGATTCTTAAATTTGATATGGCAGCCTTCTTTTGTTAGTTCAATATCCGCAGGTACGGCTTTCATGTTGTATCTTATTTTAACCAGAGCTTCAAATTTTTTTTCACGCTGTTCGTAACTCCAGTTTATATGTTTTAACATTAACGAGTCTGAAAAAAGTTCTTCCTTATAGCCGACATAAACAATATTCTTTAGGGCATTGATTTCTGTAACATATAATGCCTCCGGAGCAGCAAGCCCGATTCCTTTTCTCTGGCCTATTGTGTATTGCCAAAATCCTTCATGTTCACCTAATTTTTTTCCGGTTCTTTTTTCTATGAAATCTCCGCGCAAAGGTTTAAAAATATTATTCAAATATTTTTTTGTAGTCATTGGATACTTTATAAAGCATATATCCTGACTTTCTTTTGCAGATTTACTCGGTAAGTCATTTTCTTCAGCGATTCTTCTAACATCGTCCTTTTTTAGAGAAGATAGCGGGAAAATAGTCTGCTTAAGCTGGTCCTGATTAAGTGCAAACAAAAAATAAAGCTGGTCTTTATGTTCATCAGATGCCGGATATAGTTTATAAATACCGTCAATATCTTTAATATTTGCATAGTGACCAGTCGCAAATAAATCAGCTCCCAGCTCATCCACCGCATAATCAAACAGAGCTCCCCATTTCATATACTTATTGCACATAATACAAGGATTTGGGGTCTCTCCCGTTTTATAAGATTCTTCAAAGTATTTTATAACTTTATCCTGAAATATTTCAGTTGCATCAAAAGCGTGAAAAGGTATTTTAAGCCTATCCGCGACGGCCCCTGCATTTTTAATAACCTGCTCTGCCTCAAAAGAATTTGTTGTCTTGGCAGATACACCAATAACATTATACCCTTCCTGTTTTAGAATCAAAGCTGTAACACTGCTGTCAAGTCCGCCCGATAATGCAACAGCAACCGTCCTACTCATCTAAAAGCACTTTCTCCCCGTAAGCAGTCAGTCTGTATTCAGAAGCCCCTACAAGACCTGTTAAATCAGGAAGACACTCAATATAATCTCTGTTAATAGCTTCTTGTAAAACGCTGTGGTCGATAATAACCGCAATATTCTGCATTAATTTCGCATTAAGCTGCTTTAGCGTAAATCTTGGTTTTTGTTCATACTGCGTAAAATAGTATGCCGTTAAAAGCAGATAATCAATCTTTCGTTCAACTTTTCTAGCACTGATATAATTCAAAAAAGCACTGTCTTTTTTTATAGAAGGACTTGGTTTAAACGAGAGTTCTGTCTGCGGTTTACTCATAGAGTTCTCTAAAATATTATCAAAAACTCCCTGCTGCATAGATTCATTAATTGTAGTTTTTGTATCTTCTTGCTGCTCAACAGAAGGAGGTGCATAAAAAATATCCAGATTTTTGTTTGTATCCTCTGCTTTTGTTTTGACAGGAGCTTCTTTAACGGGTTCCGGTTTCGGCATTCTTCTAAGCTGTTCGTCAATTTTTTGTTGGGTAATTTCTTTTTCGTTATTAATTTCTGCAGCAACTTTTGCTTTACATTGCTGAACCTTATGTTTTTGAACATAATCAGAAGCCTTTTTTACCCATAATGCAAATTGGTCAACAACAAGTTCTTTATCAGTAGTAGATAAAGTCAATTCATACTTTCCTTTTTTTATTTTGAATGAATATACAGACATAATTATTTATCCTGTAAAAGTTCTTCGCGCCACTTATTAAGCTGTTCTTCAACAAATTCTAAATCATCAGATTTCAATTCAATTTCAATATCGCCTTTTTTCATTTTGAATACGTATTCGTGCATATATCCTCCTTAATGAATAAAGTTTACCTTAAAATTATTAAACTTTCAAGTATGATAATAATTGTAAAATTATTTGTAATATGCTATAATATTTGAAAAGGGTTAGGAATATGTCGTCAATTGAAAGTGTAACAGCGAGTTCATCAACTGCTATATCTTTAGACAGGCTTGCCGATATTAACAATCAGCTGCAAGATTTGCCTGCTATCTTGGATAAACAGACTCTTCAGGATTTAGTAGACGGCGAGTATGATATTACACTTGAAGAATATACTGATATGAATACATATAGAACAACAATGAGTGCTCTCTATGGTAATTATTCGGCAGATAGATTCCCCTCAATATTGAATAGTCTGCTTGGAAACGGCAATAATAATAACAATTCTGTCTCTGCGCGGGATTTTATAAGCATAATGCGTGAAAGAGGGCTTACCAGCAGCTCTGCAATGGGGCTCTATAACGCACTTAGGACTTATTCAATAACATCTTCTTTGATTGGAAGGAACAGCAGTTATTTAAGCGCAAGAATTTAGTTTTTTGCGTTTTTTTATGTATAATTATAGATGACAATAAAGAATAAGAGGTATTCTAAAAAATGAAAAAGATAGTTATTTGTACGTTTCTAATTGCAGCCGGAGCTGCTTCGTTATTAAATCTAAATAATAAAATAGATATTCAGACTCCGGATTTTGGGTTTAAGAATTATTATGCAATTACGCTTGGTTATGATAAATCAATGGGTGAAAAGACTATAAAGGCAGCAGTAATAGATAGTTATTTTAGAGAAGTTGTTGCAAATGGTAAGATTATAAGATGGAATAAGACTTCTTTTCCTCTAAAAGTTTATATTCAGGATTCTCCAGATGTTCCTGCATATTATAGAGAGGTTGTAATGCGTGCTTATCAGTCCTGGGAACGTGCAAGTGAAGGTCTTGTAAGATTTGATTTTGTAGAAACTCCAGAAGAGGCTGAGATGAAATGCTATTTTAGGAATACTGATGATACAAGTCCTTCTATTGGTTCACAGTCTTTCTCAGTAAACGGAAATACTATTATAGATTCAACAATTGTGTTTAAGAAGACAGACAGCAAGAGCCATAACCACGATTCAAAACAACTTTACTCATCGGCTCTTCAGGAAATAGGACGTTCACTGGGATTGAATGGCAAGAGCCCGAGTATATATGATGTAATGTATCCAATCGGGACAAAATTTAATACTGAAATTACAGCTAGAGATTTAAAAACGCTTGCACTTATTTATTCAGTAGTGCCTGACGTAACGAATATTCCGCCGACACCGGAAGAAAAGGCACAGTTGTTTACGGTGCAGGAAATTCTATCAACATTAAATGTACCGGTAAATGATGAGACAGAAAACCTTGATGAAGTTACGGCAAGTGATATAGAAACTAAACTGGCATTAGCTGAACAGTATAGAAAACGCGCTGAATATGATAAAGCTGCACAGGAATATCAAGCTGTTGCACAGATGAAAACTGATTTAAGAAGCAAATCTGAAGTTTATTATGAAGTTGCAGTTATGTACCTTGATGCAGAGGAATTTGATAAGGCGAAAAGTTGTGCAGAGATTGCTTGTGCTACTGATATGAACGATAAAACTATAATACTTCCTGCATTAATTGATTATTATATGAAGCGTTCAAATTCGGCAATAGAACAGCTTGATACAATTTTGCAGCAAAATCCTTATAATAAGCATGCGTATAAGCTTTTATGTCAAATATACAGAGAAAAACACCATGAAAATCTTCTGAATGCAACTATCAGAAAATATGGTAAAACAGCAGGAGATATAGAAGAATAATTATAATTATTTACTTATAAAAGGCTATGTTGAAATGTTTCAACATAGCCTTTTTGTCTAATGAAACTATTAAAAAAACATCTTATATTATGTAAAGAAATCAAAGGAGAAATTAATAAATGAAAACCGATTTAGTCATAAGAGAACCAGATTTGTATTTTGACAGCATACATAATGAGTTGAATAATTTTTTGCGAGATACCTTTTTGCACCCTCATTTTTCAAATCCTTTAACAATAAAAAAGAATTCAATCTGGCGTCCTGCAGTAGAGATAAAGCAGAACGATCATGAGTATAAGGTTAAAGTCCAGCTTCCAGGGGTAAATAAAGATGATATAGATGTAGAGTTGGATAACGATTTTATGACAGTAACAGCAGAAATAGAAGAAGAAAAGGAACAAAAAGACGAGCAGGCAAAAAATGAAAAGTACCATACATGTGAATTCCGCTACGGCAGATACCAAAGAACAATATCTTTTGACCGGCCGATAAAAGCATCAGAAGCGCATGCTCAATATAAGAACGGAGTTTTAACTATTAAAATTCCAAAACAAGCAATAGAACAGCCAAAATCAAAGAAATTGGAAATTCAATAAAGCGCCGCCTAAGACCCACATGCCGTAAGGCTTGTTTATAGGAGATAAGCCTCTCCGAGAGGTCGCAAGCGGTAAAGGGCAGCTCTAAGTCTGCCCTTATATATAAAAAGAAGCCTTATTTTGAGTAAAAATTTGGCTTCTTTTTTATTGAATACAAAAATGATATATAAATATCAAAAATGGTGGGTGGAAAAATATGTAACAATAAAAGATAATATTAGAGTTATGGAAGAAAAGAATAGATTACGAAATTTAGGAATTAACATTAAGAGTGAACGTTTAAGACGTAATATCTCTCAAGAAAAGCTTGCTGAGTTGACAAATATTTCAAGAAACTCAATTAGTTTGATTGAAACAGGCAAAATCAATCCTACTATTTTAAAGGTAATTGATATTGCAAATGTTCTAAATGTTGATTTAAATACTCTTATTAGAGAAGTTTAAATTAGTATTTAAACATGGGAGGAGATAATTTATAAAAAGCCAAAGGCTATTTATACCTTCATCTCTTTTTCAAACCCAAACAACGAACTAACGGATTCATCATCATGAATTCTTGAGATAGCTTGTCCCAAAAGCGGGGCTATAGAGAGCTGTTTAACGTTAGCAGGCAGGTCTTCTTTCTGCCATGGAATTGTATTGGTAATAATGCATTCCTCTATAGGAGCATTTTTGAGCCTTTCAATAGCCGGGCCGGAGAATACAGCATGTGTAGCACCAACGTAAACTGCTTTAGCACCTTTGCTCTTGAGGAGCTTAGAGGCTTCGCATATTGTGCCGGCTGTGTCAATAATATCATCAAACATCAAGCATACTTTGTTCTCGACATCTCCGATAATATGAGCGGCAATAGCTTCATTATGCTTATCTCTGCGTTTGTCAATAATTGCCATCGGGCAATCGAGTTTCTTTGCGAAATGGCGTGTTCTGTTTGCACCACCCATGTCAGGACTTACTGCGACCATTTCTTCTGGGTTCAGTCCTAGAGATTTAACGTAGTCAACAAGAATTGGTGCTGCAAAAATATGATCGACCAGAATATTAAAGAAGCCTTGAATTTGGCCGGTATGTAAATCCATTGCGAGCACTCTGTTTGCTCCGGCTGTTGTCAATAAGTCTGCAACGAGTTTTGCTGTAATAGCTTCTCTACCGGAAGTTTTTCTATCCTGACGCGCGTATCCGTAATACGGGATAACGGCAGTAATCGTTTTTGCACTGGCCCTTTTGAAAGCATCTATCATTATAAGAAGTTCCATAAGGTTTTCGTTTACCGGATTACAAAGTGGCTGAACAATAAAAACATCATCGCCTCTGATGCTTTCTTTGACTTGAACATATATTTCTCCGTCTGCAAAGTTTTTAACAACCATAGGGCCTACTGTTGTACCCAAATAATCAGCTATTTCCTGTGCTAATTGCGGGTTAGAACGTCCGGAAAACAATCTGATGTCGTGAGTCGGATTAACAGCACGCTCTAGCTGCGGGTAAGTCATTTCAAGCACCATTTGAAAATCCTTTCTTTATTTGTAACAGTCAGTATATCTATTTTATACCTAAAATGGATTTTAAAAAAGAGTTTTTTACGAAATATTAAGCAATTTAAAAAAGCTATGGCTTTATTGTTAATTTTTGTAAAATTTCAATCTAAAAAGCGTTACTAATTTTGAGGATGTGGAATGTATAAAGTATAATAATCAAGGAACGATTAGGAAAGTTGTATCAAAAAGAAGACGAGCTTAGAATAGTA
>CALUSZ010000142.1 GCA_944323495.1 Candidatus Gastranaerophilales bacterium | reverse complement strand
GCCCAGCCTATAAGGGCTAAGATTACAACAATCAGTGCAAACCTCTGTACACTTGTCATTCCTGTTGGTAAAATCGCTGCCAGTATTATTAAAAGGTAAAAACTTGGTATTGCCATAACAGCTTCCGCAAATCTCATCATAAGAGTATCAGTGATTCCCCCAAAATACCCTGAAATTCCGCCATACAAAAGCCCTATAGGGAATACAACTAAAAGAGAAAGGAAGCCTACTGTCATTGATATCCTGCCGCCAAAGAGCAGACGTGAAAAAACATCTCTTCCATTTATGTCTGTTCCAAGAAGATAAATCTGTCCTCCATCTTCAACTCCAAATAAATGGTGATTTTTAAATAAAGTCAAATAATATTTTTTACACCTGTCCTGCTTGAACACTGTCTGCATAAGAGAAGGATTGTATTCTCTTATATAATTATAAGTATATGGTCTGGATAGCCTGCCGGATTCATCTATTGTATATATTTTAGAAGGCGGAGCATACGCCATATCACGGTTTGCATAATTATTTGAATATGGTGCGATAAAGTCTGCAAATAAAATGATAAGATAAAGCAGCGCTAGTATTATAAAAGCTGTTTTTGCAAACTTATCCTGAAAGATTTTTCTAATTACTTCCATCTGCACCTCCCCTGACTCTCGGGTCAGTAAACATTAATAAAATATCAGCCAGAAGATTGCCTAAAACCAACATTATTGTACCCATCATTAATGAAGCCATAACGAGGTTTATATCTGATTTCATAACAGCTTCCAGTATGAGCCTGCCAAGTCCAGGATATTGAAAAACATATTCTGTAAGCGCAGCTCCGCTAAGAAGACTAGCAAATTCAAACCCTAAAAGTGTTATCATCGGGTTTATTGCATTCCTTAGGGCATGCTTGTATAGTACTTTTATTTCACTTAACCCCTTGGCTCTGGCAAACTTAACATAATCGCTGTCTAATACTTCAAGCATATTTGCTCTCATCTGTCTTTGTATGCCTGAAAGTGAAATTGTAAACAATACAATCACCGGCAGAATCAAGTGCTTTGTAATATCTATAAATTTATCGCTAAAACTCATCTCCGAAAAATTCCAGCTTGTAAGACCGCCGACAGGAAACCAGCCTGTTTTTACTGCAAATATTAAAAGCAGTATGGCAAAGAAAAATGAAGGAATTGCCATTCCTATACTCGAAATTATTGTAAGAATTCTATCAAATGCGGATTCTTTCTTTATTGCAGCTAATATCCCAAGAGGAATACCGGCAGACCAAGACATTAAAATTACTATTGCGGTAAGAAGAAGAGTATTAGGAATCCTTTCTTTTAATTTAGTTGAGACTTTTTCTCCGGCTGAAGTATAGCCTAAATCGCCTTTGATAAAAGATTTAGCCCAAGAAATATATTGTATGTATATTGGTTTATCTAAATTTAGGCGTCTAATTTCTTTATCAAGCGTCTCTTGTGAAATAGATGGATTCAATCTTAATTCGGCAAGAGGATCTACTGGAGAAAGCCTTATTATAAAGAAACTTATAATTGACACTATTATTAGAAGCGGTATAACCTGTAAAATTCTTTTTGCTATATATTTGAAAAATTCCATCATTACTACTCCTCAATATAAATTTCGTCCAGATTATATATTAGCCCACTAAGCGATGTTGGAAATACATTCTTAAACTTTTTCCTGATAGCCATAATCCTGATTGGTGAATAAAGATAGATTATCGGCTTTTGATTATAAATAATTGTCTGATATCTGTCATATAAAGGCTTTCTTTCTTCATAACTAAGCTTCAAAGCCCCATCTCTAAATATTTCATCAAGCTCTTTTTCCCAATCCAGCCTGTCATCAATTTTATATCCGGCAGGCCTTTGATTAAACATATGCAAACTTCCGGATGATGTCCACACATTTTTTCCGTCATGCGGCTCAAGAGGAGAACCTGTAAGACCCATTATTGCCATATCCCAGTCGTGGGTGTTTGTAAGCTTATTAACTAGCGAGTTAAACTCAACAGGTTTAAAATTCACCTTCATTCCAAGCTCTTCCAAATCCTGCTTTATCATTACCCCTAAGGCTTCTCTATCTAAAACTCCGGCATTTGTGAAGAGGTCAAACTCTACCCTGTTTCCGCTTGAATCATATAATTTGCCATTCTTTTTCTTAAACCCTGCTTTTTCAAGGCTTTTCTGAGCTACACATAAATCACAAGGATGCCCCTTTATATAATTATTTAAATAAATTGAATTAAGACTTTCTGCCGTAAATAGAGGTTCTGCAACTCCGGATGCAATATTTTTTACCATACTTTCTCTATCTATTGCCCAATCTATCGCAGCTCGAAAGTCTCTGTTCGCAAACCACTTTTGCTTAACAGGATTAACATAAGGTTTTCCGTTCTTATCCTTACGATTGTTTAAATTAATAACAAGAAATAATGTACCTGTATCAGGTCCGATGTTATAAATTACATAATCAGAAGTAGGTTCTTTTAGTTTGTAACGTGCAACATTTGAGCCCCTGAAACTTAATACGTCAAGTTCTTTTGCTTCAAATTTTAAGATCTCGTTATTTGTATCACCAACTATCATATAGACAACTTTGTTGAGATATGGCAGTTTTTGATTATCAAGGTTAATTTTGTAATAGTTAGGATTCCTCTCAAATATAACTCTCTGCGCTGCAACATATTCCTTAAGTTTAAATGCTCCGCTTGAAACAATCTGTTCAGGTGGTGTATCCGGATTTAAAAATGCATTAAAGGCAGACTCTCCTTTGTCGGAATATGGCTTAAAATAATGTTTGGGTACTATAGGGTAGCTTAACTGTCTCAAAAATGGTGCAAAAATTTGCGGAGTCGTAAATTTTACAGTGTAATTATTAATCTTTGTAATTTGAGGCAATTCTCCATCTACTTTCATAGCATCCATTGTAGAAGGATTTCCTAAACCCTTGAATACAATTTCATTATATGTATACATAATATCATCAGCTGTGATTGGCTTTCCGTCTGTCCATTTTAGCCCGTGTCTCAGATGAATTATATATTCGTTTCCGTTTATCTCAAAATCTTTTGCCATTAAAGGCATAACTTCACCAGTTCTTGGATTAGTTGTCAAAAGCCCGTCATACATCATTCCTGCCATAGAAGAAGACGTAGCATCTTTTGTGTTACAAGGATTAAAAGTTTTAGGTCCTTCTCCGATTGTTGATATTATAAGTTCTCCGCCGAATTTTCCCACCGGCGCCTGTGACTGTAAATAATCTACACCATCAATCGTTACATTTTTTTCGTCCTGTGGATAAATAATCTCCTTTAATGTATGAGAAGGTATCCGGCATGGTATACACTCCGGAATGTCTTTTCTTATACACGATTTTAATATAATCCCCAATACTAAAATAAGGAAAATTATACCTAAAATTTTCTTCATAGAACTAAGAATATCATGTTACAGAAAAATTTTCTTAATCCATAAGGGTAAAATATTGTAACGAAATGTAACAATTTAGTAAAAAATATTAAAGTTTTCCCTAAAACCAGCCGTAAATCATGTAAAGGGACAAACAAAAAGGACTAACGAAAAATGGGAATGGCAGCATCACAAGCACGGCT
>CALUSZ010000141.1 GCA_944323495.1 Candidatus Gastranaerophilales bacterium | reverse complement strand
GATTTATCTTCACTTAAAGATGATGATGATTATGCACAAAGCAGTGATTACTAGATTAAAAAAGCTGTTCAAAAGAACAGCTTTTTTAATATGTTGAAATTATTTTCCCGCTTATTTCATAAATAGTTCTTACATTTTCAATAGAAGTATTTTTTAATTTATCCATCAAATTTTCAATTATTTCATCCTTTCCCTGAATTTCATTCATTCTGAATAAAGAAGACATCTCTGTATGCATTACTTTTGCAATCTTTTCAAGTGTATTAAGCGACGGATTGGAATTCCCAGTTTCAATACGACTTATATATTTGGCATCAACATCTACTTTTTCTGCAAGTTCCTGTTGCGTAATCCGTAATAATTTACGTCTCTCTTTTATTCTTTTTCCAAGAGTTATTCCTATATTTTCTTCTACCATATAAAAGTATTATAAGTAAATCGAGATAGCATAAAACTATTTATATATTAGATTTATATTGATTTATTCCCACTATTTGTTATATACTATAACTTATAAATAGAATTTAAACACAAAAATATTACTATGAATAAGATTTATGTATCAATAATTGTTCCTGTTTATAATAGAGAAAAATATTTAAACAGATGTTTAAACAGTCTGGTTAATCAGACGATAAGAAACATTGAAATAATCTGTATAGATGACGGTTCATTTGATTCATCGGCAAAAATTCTTAAAGATTATGCATTGCAGCATACCAACATACAAGTAATAACACAAAACAATAAAGGAGTTGCAGCAGCCCGCAACATGGGAATAAATGCGGCAAGAGGTGAATATATAGGATTTGTGGACTCTGATGACTGGGTTCAGGATAATTTTTTTGAAAAGCTGTATAATGCAGTAAAAACGGAAAACGCTGATATTGCTGCAGGCGGAATAATCAGACTGGATAAATTACATAAAAAACAATTCCTAAAATATAATAAAAGAATCATATCAGAAAATTCAGAAGAGAAACTTACTCTTTGTGATTATCCTAACAAGTCCTATGTTTGGAATAAAATCTATAAAGCATCATTTCTTAGAGATAATAATCTTATATTTGAAGAAGGTAGAATTTACGAGGATATAATTTTCACTCCCCAAGCTTTATATTTTTCAGATAAATGTATATTTGTGCCTGATACAAATTATTACTACTGGCGAGGCAAAAATACTCTGGTAAAAAGGAAAGATAACAAATCTCAAGAAGATAACTATTATGCAATAGCCAAAGCCGACAAGTTTCTAAAAAGTAAGAATATTGATATTACACCTTTAAGATTTGACTTAAAAAAATATGGAATAGGCGGAATGACTATTGTAAAAGTTATGGAAAATAAATATTTTAGACGAATTTACTTTTTAAACATTCCAATTATAAAAATAAAAAAATAAATATTAGTTTGCAAATGGAATGAATACCCTTAAAGCAACAGTTTGAAGGTTATCCCGTGCCCGACATTCAAATAATTATCGCTAGTCAAATATTCTATTTCAATTTTTTCAATGATGATAAGAAATTATTATGTTGGACATCGCCGTCAACTTTTGTGAGGAATATCTGACAATCTTTTTCTTCAGCATCAAGAGGCGGCAGCTGTTCAAGTTCTGCGGCATAATACTGTGCATCACTTCTGCTGCTCAATGGAATTCTGTTTGCTAGACTGTTTAGTGAGAAGTTTCTCAAAAATCCTGCCAAACCTTTATTTTTATTACTGAATTTGGTGTAAATTCTTAAAATAGCATCGCCGTTTTCAAGGTTGTAACGACCTACAATAAACGAACTTAACTGAGGAGCGGAAGATTTAATCTTCAACATTTCCACAACATTATCTTTCAGCACCATATCACCGGTAATCTTATCAAAATTACCTTCCGGAATATTAACCATATCAGAAATAGTGGAAGGGCTAATCATAGCAATAGGATTTCTAAAAAGTGCTGCAAATTTAAGTACATATTCAACAAGTCCGACTTTTTGAATAGTACCGTTATTAACTACAAATTTAATAATACCGTTTAATTTCAAAGAGTCATCAGTATTCAAATCAATAATACCGCTTGCTTTGCCGGAAATCTCCCGAGGAAGATTTAATAGAGCTGTTGACATTGTATCTGAATTTACATCCTTAATACCAAGTGTAATATTATACAGATGCTTTTTCAGGTCACAGCGAACTTTTACGGAGGAAATTCCTTCCGCTATATCAAATCTGTTTGAGTGAAGTTCAAGAATATTTTTATCATTCAGGGTTAAGTTAGCCGCAATATTACCAAAGTTGATATCTTTATACTTGCCCTCTTTCAATCTCAAAATACATCTTTTTATAATAATATTATTAACATCAAAAACTACAGCATCGTCTTCAGCACCTTCTACATATTCGGAATCATCAACTTCCTGCGGTTTTGATTGTACTGCAGCAGTATTTTGCTGATTGAATGACTGCAAAACTCTTTCAATATCAATTCTGTCAAGAGAAAAATCAACGTCATTAACAACAATCGGGAACATTATAGCATTTTTAATATTACCGGAAAAATCAAATTGAGAACGTTTGTAACGACCTTTTGCTTTAACATTAACAGTTTCTCTATCAGTTATAAGCTCACCTGATTTAAGGGTAACTCTCTGGGAAGGAATTCTTATATCAGAAGCATACA
>CALUSZ010000140.1 GCA_944323495.1 Candidatus Gastranaerophilales bacterium | reverse complement strand
GTGAGACACTTCATATCGAAATTCCAAATGAGTATAGATAACTGCAAATAACAGTTTGTAGGGGAGTTCTGATACTCCCCTATAAAAATGGCTATTTATCAACTGTTTGTTGTGACATAGCCAAAATAATAAATGAAAATATCCTTTTACCCTAAAACGCAAATTTTATTTTTAGATGTTTTATTAATATTAAGTGAAAGGAGTTTTTATGAAAATACTGGCCAACTATAATTTCACAAATTATCCTACAAGATTTCTAAGCAATAAAACAGAAGTTGAGATAAAACGAGAAGAACAAAAACTTAACACAGAAGAACGTGATATTAAAAGACAAATTGATCTATTAAATAAAGAACAGAGTAAAATTGAAGACGAACAAAAAAAATTAGAGCGTGAAAAAGTCGAACTCAATAACAACCAATAGGACTATATTATATCTAACCCCAAATCAAGCGTTGGCGCTTTAGCAACAATTGCACTGGATGAAATTATATCAACCCCGGTCGATGCAATGCCATGTACAGTTTCTAAATTCACATTCCCGCTTGCTTCTACAATAGCTTTGCCTGAAATAATATTCACACATTCTTCCATCTCTTCTATTGACATATTATCAAGCATTATAATATCAGCTCCGCATGCTACAGCATCCTTTACCTGATTTATATTATCGCACTCAACTTCAATTTTATGAGCATGAGAAATATGCTCTCTTAGCTTCTCTACAGCCTTTATTAAAGAACCTGCATATTTTATATGATTATCCTTTATCATTGCACAATCAGATAAATTAAACCGGTGTAAACTTCCCCCTCCCATCTTAACAGCGTATTTCTCAAATGCTCTAAACCCAGGAGTTGTTTTTCTCGTATCAACAATTTTTGCCTTGTATTCTCCGACAGCACATTGATACTTATTTGTCTCAGTCGCAATACCGCTCATTCTCTGAACATAATTTAATGCTGTACGCTCGCCCATTAAAATATATCGAGCCGGCCCCTTTATATCTGCGATTTTATCACCTTTTTTTATCACATCGCCATCTTGAAAATAAAACTTTATTACAATTTTAGGCGAAAGAATTTTAAAAACACACTCAAAAACACTTCGTCCGCAAAAAATCCCATCAGAGCGGGTATTTAAAGAGCAAGACATTTCATCCTCTTCATTAGTTAAATAATCTGTTGTTATATCGCCAAAGCCAATATCTTCATTTAATGCATTTTTTACATGTTCTTCTATAAAAAAATTATTTAACATAAACTAACTCCCTCATTTCCGGTTTTATAACATTCGTATGAACAACATTTGTATCAGTCTGAACAAAATCTGAACGGCTATGTGCCCCTCTTGATTCTTTTCTGGATAAAGCACTTTCAACAATAAGCCCTGCTACCGTCAGCATATTACGGTATTCATATTCATCCTTATTTAAACATTTTCTTGAGCGTTTAAATTCTGACTTCAATCGCTTTATTTCTACATCAGCTTTACATAGAGATTCCTTTGAACGAACTATCCCGGCATTATTCCACATAACATTTTTTAACTCTGACTTCAGAGACTCTATATCATAATCCTCATCACTTAAAGGACTTGAATACAACTCAATAATATTTCTAATGCTATCATCAATCTTTCTAGGGGTTCTTAAATTTGTAAAAGAAAGGTAATCTGCAAGCTCATATGCGCAAACAACACATTCAAGCAATGAATTACTAGCTAGTCTATTCGCCCCATGGAGTCCTGTTGATGCAGTTTCACCTATAGCATATACTCCTCTAATAGAAGTACGACCCTCTACAGTAGCTTTTATTCCGCCCATAGAATAATGCGCAGCCGGTGCTACAGGAATAGGTTTTTTAGAAATATCAATACCTTTTTCATCACATCGTTTTGATATTGTAGGAAATCTCTTTTTTAATTTTGCACTATCTATCATTGAAGCATTTAAAAAAACATTATAAGAATGCTCTTTCTTCATTTCACTATATATAGCCCTTGTAACAACATCTCTTGGGGCGAGTTCTCGCCTATCATGATAACGAACCATAAATTCATCACCATGTTTATTTATTAATTTAGCACCTTCACCACGCACAGCCTCTGATATCAAAAATCTGTCTTTATTATTTGGATCTATAGCCAGTGCGGTTGGATGAAATTGTATAAATTCCATATCCTGAATAATAGCCCCGGCATTATAAGCTAAATCAATACCGTCACCTGTCGCTCCTGAAGGATTTGTAGTATATTTATAAACTTGGCCCACTCCGCCCGTTGCCAATATTAAAGCCGAAGTATAAACTATTTCATGCTCACCTGTTAACTCGTTATATAAAATAACCCCTTTGCACTCTTTATCAGAATCAATCAAAAGCTCAACCGCCATTGCATTTTCTAAAATCGTTATATTTTCATCATTAAGAACATCACGACATAGGGCATCCGTAATTCCGCGGCCAGTGGCATCTCCACCTGAATGCAAAATACGCCTAACACTATGAGCTGCCTCCAGCGTAAAAGTTAATCTTCCATCCGGATCTTTATCAAACTCCACACCGTTTTCCATAAGGTCATTAATAACCTCATCCGACACTTTAGAAATATACTCAATTGTCTGTCTATCCCCTAGTCCCGCTCCAGCCTTTATTGTATCTTGAACATGCAAATCTACACTATCATCAGAATTTTGATGAAGAACTCCCACTATACCGCCTTGAGCATAACGTGAATTACTTTCCCCTAAGTCTGATTTAGTAACCAATAATATCCCATCAGGCAGATTTATCTGTTGTGAAATTTTTAATGCTGCATATAATCCGGCGGCACCACTTCCTACTATAACCACTGAATATTCGGAATATTTCATAGTTGATCCTTTGACTGTGTATTACATATATATTATAATCCAAACACAGAAAAGAATATTTAAGTTTTCCTAATGGTTAGCATTAAAATTTTAGGATGAAGAGTGTCATAAATTATAGACTCTTCTAAATCGATTGTTGGCAAATATTCTTTTGCTTTTCTGATATCAGCATTATAACCTTCCATATCTCCAAGCTGTTTTTTGACAAAGGCTCTATCCGCATATGCACGAGCATTATTCTTTTTTCTATCAATAGCTAAATCCCAGACCCTTAGTGATATATCATAACGTCCAATAGAGTTATAGAGTTCGGCTAAACAAGCATAACCTGCATAAGCAGTATTATCCAGGTTGAGAATATTATTACAATAAGACATAGCCTCTCTATAATTACCAGCTTCTTTAAACAACATTGCGACGGTTAAATTTTCATTAAAAGTAATATTATTGGCATTTACCCCACCATTAACAAAATCATTTAAGGCACCTTTGTAATCACCATCCATTAATCTTATATACCCTCTTTCTTTGTATAAGGTATTTAATTCATTTTCGGAAACAAAGCTTGGCAGAGTTTCTATAGCCTTATTCATTTCAATCAAAGCTCTATCTTTCTTTTTATACATCTTTGCTAAATAAACCGCATTATTTCTATGAAATATATATTCAGTTGATGCATAATTGTTAGTGAGTTTAGCTATCAAAAACTTCGTGTTATTACCCCAGAAGCACATCTGTAAAAATTTATTGCCCGGAGGAGTACATAACCATGCAACAAATAAAAAACCTGCAATTATCCAAATCAATAACTTAACATCATCTTTTTTGCGAGTTTTTTTTAAATTAGTTATCATGCTATGTTCTCTCTTTCTTATATAACATTTTATATAAAATTAAAAAAAAAATAAAGTACTTATTATAAAACTTCAACATTACTTAATATTTGCTTAAGCTTAACAAATTCCGGAATACTGTTATTTATAAGTTTGTCATCCATAATACTAGAGGCTATGGGTGCAAGTTCTCTCGATTTTTCAGGAGAGAGAAAGTATAGCTCCGCAAAGCGTGCTAATAGTTCCGATGGTCTATTATAATATCTATTCAACTTAGAAATCTTTGAATTTATTCTTCCCAGAGCTCTTTGCTGGGACTTTAAAAATATATATGCAGATTGTGCAGGTGTTAAAGCTGGAAAATCAGATTCCAGATTTCTAACAGAATATATCCTGCATAATACACGTACATTATCATAGCTCAACAAGTATTTTACAGGATAACGCAAACTTTTTTCAATTCTTTTATATGGCTTTGAAGGTCTAAAATCAGGATAAGTTGTTTTAATTAGTTCTACAGAAGCTTTTATCTTATTTTGTACATCCTTTTTAGTCTCATACAAACAGGATGCTGACGACTTCGGGATTTGATGTACTGTAACATTAATCAACTCTTCATATATTTCATCATTAAGATTACCATATAAGAAATCCAAAGATTCCATTTTAGGATCATAACAGTAATGCACATAATGCGCAAATTCATGAATTAAAACCTGTAAAATTTTATCATCCTGAAGCTCTTTTGCAATATCTATCCGAAAACTATGCTTTCCGCCGCCTAAAAACACTCCTCTATTTCCCCTGGCCTTATTTTTTCCTATATTGACAGTCACACCACGGGATGATAAATAATTTATTATTTCTATGATTCTGTCTCTTTGACCAGCCATTTTAAATAATCTTCACTACAATCTACTATTGGGAGTGCTATAATTTCAGGAACAGTATAAGAATGTAAATCTTCAATAACAAGTTTTATCTTGCCATAATTAGCTCTTCTCGTTTTTATCATCATCAAGATTTCTTTTTCTTCACAAATCTCCCCATCCCATGAAAAAACAGAGTGAACTTTATCTACCATACTTACACATGCTGCCAGTTTATGCTTCATTATAACTTTTGTAATATTTTTGGCGATTTTTTTATCAGGAACTGTACAATAAATAACAATTATATCCATAATATCTCCTTATATCTTAAATATTTTATCCGGATTCAATATATTATTCGGGTCAAATAATAATTTTATTTTTTTCATATACTCTATAGCTCTTTTATCTACAGCATTGTCTATATAAGAAATTTTCTCAGAACCGACCCCGTGTTCTGCAGATATGGTACCGCCAAGAGAGAAGGCCAGTTTATACATTTCAGATTTTGCTTCTATATAATTTCTAAATTCTTTTTCATTATCTAAGTTTAATGCAATTTGAGGATGAATATTCCCATCTCCTGCGTGTCCGACAATGCAAACATCAAGATTGTACTTAGTACAAATATTTTTACATCCGACAACCATCTTTGCTAAATTGGCTCTTGGTACTATTATATCATCAGAAACAACATCCGGAGCAAGCTTTGCAGTCGCTGCGAAACTAGATCTGCGAGCAGTCCAAACTGCTTCAATGTCATCCGGCGCAGAAAAAGTTTCTATATAAGCAGATTTTGCACGGAGCAATGCCTTCTGAACTCTTTCCTGCTGAACTTGCATAGAACTTTCAAAGCCATCTACCTCAACTAAAAGCAATGCTTCTTTGTCAGTTTTAAGCCCGCAAGGATAAAATTCTTCGATTGTCCTTATAGAGTTATTATCCATAAAATCTATTGTTGCCGGAGAAATACAATCACTTAAAATATTGTTAACCCCTTCTGCAGCATCTTCTATCGAATCAAAATATGAAACAATAACCCGTGACGCTTCCGGTTTAGGTATAAGCTTTAATTCTGCCTCAACTACAACCCCAAGCGTTCCCTCACTTCCGACAATCAGCTGGTTAAGATGATAACCCACTGCATCTTTTACAGTACCCGCACCTAATTTTATTAATGTACCATCAGCTAAAACAACCTTTAGACTTAATATATAGTCTTTTGTTGTGCCATACTTAAAAGACATTGCTCCTCCGGAAGATTGAGCAATACTCCCGCCGATTGTTGATACCTTATAATTAGATGGATCCGGAGGGTAAAATAAGTTTTCTGATTCTGCCAATTTTTTTATATCGCCAAGAACTGCACCGGGTTGAACCCTCATAGTCATATCAACAGGATTAAAATTTAAAATTTTATTCATTCTTGAAAAATTCAAAACAATCCCGCCCTTAGAACAAACGCAGGCACCAACCATATTAGTTCCTGCCCCGCGGGAAATAACAGGTATTTTTTTAGAATTCGCATATTTTAAAATACTTTGTACTTCTTCAATGCTTTCTACAAATACTACGGCATCCGGAATGTTTGATTTTACATTTCTATTGGTAGAATCCTCTGCATAACAATATCGCTCTTCCAAACTTGTAAGAACATTATCTTTTTTTACCAGAGTTTTTAATTTATCAACATTACTTTTCAACAACATGTGATGCTATTTTTTCGATACTTTTATTTAATTTAGCTATTTGTCTGTCCATGCCGCCGACTTTTTTCGTAAGCTGCGCAGTATCTTTTGGATCAATAAGAGTCATTACTTCTGCTAATTTAGATTCTAAAGACTTAATTTTATCCTGCTGATCAGCCATTTTTTCATCTATGGCAGCTAAGAATCTGTTTAAAGTTGTCTCCAGAGGAGACATATCAATTTTATTATTCTTATTATTGATTGTAGTCTCAACAATTACTCTGTCAAGTTTTGCTTCAAGAGAAGATATTCTCTTTGTTTGCTTATCAAAAACATTACCCAAAGCCTCTATCAATTCTGTGCTTTCAGAATTATCTTCGGCTTCAGCCTTCAAGTCTTCCAGCATAACTTTTATCTGGCCGATATCATCAAGAGTTTCAACCTTATCAGAAATTGTAGTAATTTGTTCTCCAGCCTTATCCACCCATTCTGCAAGATACTCAAATACCTGATTAAATACCTGATTTGTTTTGGCACCATTTTGAATCATTGCATTTATTGAGCCCAATTTATTATCAATTCTATCTATACCTGCTTCATGCGCAAAGTTACGGGTTCTTTCATCAAGATCATTAATAACAAGCTTAAAGTCCTGCAAATTATCCTGAAGTGTTTTATATGATTCATCAGATGCTAAAATAAGCTTATTTGTTCTCGTACTAATACTTACAATATCTTCAGAAAGAGTATTGAAATCCCTTTTAAACTCTTCAAGTTCAAATTTTGGCATTTCTGTCTTTATTGTCTCTACAAGTTTGTAAATATTATTTGTAGAATTTATGAGTTCTTCAAATTCCTTAGATTGATTATCAGACTTCATCTCATTCAAGACCAGACGCAGATTAGCTATATCTGACTCTAAATCCTGAAGACTGTAAACATAATTTATATCACCCTCAGAAGATATAATAGAGTTGATTTTTTCATTAATATTTTTAATATCTTCTTTAATCGTATCAACTTTATTATCTACGGCTGAAATATTTTCTTTAACTACTTCTACATTTTCTACTGTTGTTACTATATGGCTTAATATCTTGATTAAATCAGAGTGTTTCTCCTGAATAAAATCAATAATCTCTTCTTGCTCAGCAACGAAAGATATTTGATTAAATATATTAAGAAACTGCGTTATAATATCAGACTTAAGCTTATCTAAAGCTTTGGAAACACTGCCGTCATTTTCATCAAATTTTGAAGCTAAATCATTTATTGACTGCTGAATACCATACTTCACTATAGTATTCATTTCTGTCAATTCCGGCAGATTATTACAACAGAGCTCACTAATATCCTCGAGATAACTAAACTGCTCTTTTACTAAATTTTCGATACCGCTTATCTGATTATTAAGCGAAGCCTGAAACGCTTCATCAAACGATTTGTTTAATATTTGAGCCTTCAAATCAGCAAAGCTGACATTTAATCCATCAATTGAATTGTTTATATTGCTCACTATTGCTGTTATCTGTGAAGTTATACCGTCTTTTGAGATTTTAAATTGAGACAAAAGATCCTGTATAGAGCTTTGAATATCAGCAAAACCAGAATCATATCTTGAAGCTATCAACTTGATTTCTTCATATTTGTCTACAACTGTATCAACAAATTTTTTGTCAAACAAATTAAGTCGTTCTTCAAATTTATCGGAAACGTTTTTCTGAATAAAATCTTGTATCTGCTTATTCAATTGTTCAGCCATAGAGCCGGCTAATATTTCATTAGCTTTTTTCAAATCGCTGATTGAAGAAGAGAATACGCCGGCTTCTAAAAACTTATTCATATTTGCCAAGACATTTTCAGCTGTTTCGCTTAACTCATTTTTCAAATTATCAAGCTTGCTGTTAATTATTGTCGAATCAGTTTTCACATCCAAATATGATTTAAGATCATTTACATAGTTATATATATAATCCTCTACAGAGCTTTCAACATGCACAGCCAAATTTGACAATTCATCTTTTTGCACACTGCGCATTAACTCAAACTGTTCTATTATATCTTTTACAATAACATCCGTTTCTTTTTCAATACTGGCTGATAAAACATCAAACTCTTTTTTCGCAAGCTCTGTTATAATATCTCTGCAAGCTATAGAATTTTTCTTATTGATTTCTATTTGAGCAAGTATCTTATTAGTAAAAGCTTCCATTGACTGAAGTTCACCGGCAGAAATGTCAGCACTTGCAGCAAGTATCGAATTTACTTTACCCTCTATTGACTGCTCAACATCATCCATTAAAGCTTTACTATTTTTTATAAGAGTTTCAGAAATAGCTGAAACTTCAGATTTAGTAACATTTTTAGCTTCTTCTATTAATACATTGAATGTATTGCTTAATTCCTTAAGCTGTGACTGGAATACATTCATCTGAGATATTTCATCCTTATCCAGCCTTTGATTTAACGCCTCAAATGCAGCTTTAAACTCTATAACGCTTGACGATAAATCTTCTGCAAACTTTGTATTTGTATTGCCTAGCTGTGTTACAAAATTCAATGAATGTTCTTCAAACAGAGTCTGTATTTTTTCGAGTAAAGAACTTACCTCTGCAGAAAGCCCGCCAGAAAGAGATTGTTGTAACAAACCAAACTGCTCTTTTACAGAACCGCCAACATTCTGTAGTTCTTCAAGCAGTCCTTTCATCGGAGTTAAAATATTATTTTGTTGACAAATAGCTGTATTTTCGATTAACTCATCAATTTCGGACAGCTTTGACTCTATAAGTGATGTTACATCATGAATGTCTGCTGTAAATGACGTTTTAATATCCCCCTTGATATCAGCAGACGCAAGAATAACAGAAGATGCTATTTCTTCATTCTTGGAACTTAATTCTTTTAAAACATCATCTATCCTGTTTATAATTAGGGCAGAAGTATCATTAAGCGAGCCTGAAACTCCCTGTTTTAGAGAATCAAAAGCGCTATTAATTTCATCAAGCTTATTTTTAGCCTCATTATTAAGAGATTTAACATTAGTAGAAATTTGCTGCACATTTGATGAAATTTCATCGAATTTAGCATTTACTTCCTGTGCTTGTATATCAAGCCCAGAATCGACAAATTTTGTCATATCATCAAGTTGTGCCCTAATATCATCAACTAAAATTTTATTGGAAGACTCTATTTCTGATGCAAAAGCTTCTAATCGAATTCTTAATGCATTATAATCTTCCGATGAAATTTTTAAATTCTCATCTAAAATATTTCTTAACTCCACTGCAATTTCATTAAGTTTTATTGCTGCTTCATTATTTTGGCGTTCAATAGAAGCATTTAGTGCAGTATTTAACTCCAGGACCTGCTCTTTAATAAATTCGGCCTGCTGATTATTACTCTTAGAAATACCGTCAAACAAACTCTCCAGACGAATCTTATATTGCTCTAACTTTTCAGCAACCCCCTCCTGCATTTTACCGGAAATTCCTGCAAGACCTGACTCAATTTTTGCACCCAGATTAGCGTCTTCTCTTGCAAATAAATCTGTAATCACAGAAGTTAAAGATTCAAAATTATGCTCGATTATAGAGAGCTGTCTTGTTAAATCTTCATCGATATTATTATCAACTGCTTCCAGACGGTCTTTTATATCTGCAAATTCTGCCGTAAGTTCATCTACAGATGTTCTTATATCACCGGTGGTTTTTTCATTAAAATTATTAAGCAGAGATTTAAGAGCTACAAAATTATCCAGAATTTGTGCCAAAATACCAGCCATCGATTTTGTAGCAGACGAAGATAATTCTGAAACAGAATCTTCTACTTTTTGAAAACCTTGTAATACATCATCTAACTGTGAAGCTAGTTTTCCGGATATTTCAGCAAACCCGGAATTCAATTTCGTATCAAAATTCAAATCCCCGTGCTCTATAATATCTGTTAATGATGCTGATAATGTATCAAAACGTGTTTCCAATACATTGAGCTGTTTGGCCAAATCACTGCTAATATCTGAATTAACTGCTTCTATAAGCCTTCTTAACGAATTAAAATCTTGAGATATAATATTAATATTTTGCTTTAAATCATCTCCAGATTTTTCATTCAAAGTGCTTATCAAGGTTTTCAGCGCAGTAATATTTTCTGTTATAGTACCCAGAGATGCTGCAGAGACCTTATTCAATGTTTCATCAAGCTTAGCTGTATCTAGAATTACAGCATCCATTTTACGTTCTATATTTTCATTAGAATTCTCTAATTTTAAAGACATTCCGGAGAGCTGTTCCGCAAGCTCCTGCACATTCAGCCTCAAAGTTCCAATAATCTGTGCTATCTCACCGCGCAATTCATCTTTTATATCAGAAGAATTTTGCATCGTTTTTGTAAAAAGATTCTCTGACGTAAACTTAATTTCACTTAACTTATCCGCATTTTCACAAGTAAATTCTTGTTTAAAATCAGAAATCTTATCTAAAATTGCATTCTTTAACGATGTCAATTTCAGTTCAAAATCTGCCTTAACATCTTCGGCTGAAACAGTCATATCATTTATACTGCTGTTAAGAGCAGCATTATTTGTATTCAATATCTCTTTTAATGATTCAAAACTATCCTGAACCTCTATAAGTTTATTGTAAGAATACTTAATCTCATCTCTTAAAGCATCAGAAGTTTTAACAACAGAACTGTTAATCGTCTCAACCTGCTTTGAAGTATCTTTCTGAATTTGCAAGAGATTATTTTCGACCTGTCTCCTTATAACTTCTACAACATCTCTTACATTTTCAATATAATTAATATTACTGTCTTTTACATACTCTGTAATATCAGCAAGCTTTACATTTATATCATCAAGGTTAATATCCTTGCTTTCAGCTACATAGGATAATATATCTACAATTGAAGCTGATATATTTTCCAAAATCGGCTTCAAGCCATTCAATGCAGCGGCCTGCGCTTTTCCTAATTCTTCTTCTACGCTATCCAGTCTGCTTATTAAAAGTTCATATTTACCAAATAAATCCTCTGTAAATTTCTCTGCAAGTTCACTGGATGAAGTTTCCACCGCATTTGCCAAATCCTGCTTAGAAGCATATAAATCAACCTTCAGCTCCTTAACAGCATTAACAAAATCAAGAGCCAGCATATCTTGAACAGAAGACTTAAGTTCTGAAAATTCCCGTTTTGCATTTCCTATCTCAATAACAGAAGAGTCCAGCTTGTAATCAAGAACGCCTGACAAGTTTTTAATATTTGTAATCTGTTCAACAAGCTGGCTTGAAGAATTTGCAACATAATCCTCCTGCTTTTCCAGAGAGCTTTTTAAGCTGTTTTCAAAAATTGCAAGTCTGTCAGTAATATTTGAAAAAATTGCATTATTAGCAGATACATTATTTTCATCTATCTGTGCCACGACAGCTTTTAGCCCGGAAATATCATTTATAACTTCACTAAAATTCTTCTCGCACATTCCGGTAACAGCGTTATAGGTTTCCTTTAATTTTGCACTTAAAGCATCTGCAGATGAAGATATGTCATTAAGAGTTCTCGTAACATTAACTTCTGCAAGCTGTGTTATTTTATCAGAAGCACTGCTGATTAAAGCTTTCACATTTTGTTCTGTTTTATTCAAATCACTCTTAATATTCTGAAAGTTCAAACCAATATCAAGAGTCTTTAATTCAGAATTAATTTTCTGAATTTCTGAAGATGCATCAGCAAAAGCATTTTGTATATTTAAAGAACCATCTAATATATCCTTTAAAACAGCTTCCAGAGAAGCTTTAAACTCTTCAAAGCTTTGATTTGTTGATACATCGCTGACAGCATTTTCAAGTTTTGCCAGCTCTTCAAGTATTATTCTTGTATGTTCATCATCTTTATCAGATATTACACTCTTTAAACCCGCAATAATATTAACAGAGGCGTCTATTTTTTCTGATAAATTATCAATTTTATAATACTTGTCCGACAAATTATCAACAGAACTTATTAATTCGTGATTTTTGTTTACAAGATCACTTATCCATTTTTTAGCACTGCTCAAATCTTCCTGAGTTGCAAGGTTACGCATAGCATCTTCTATTTGAAGATTCTTTTTATCAAGCATTTGAAGAGCTGATAGTATTGTATTGGATGAATTTACAATATCCTCAAGTTCAGCTCCGAATTTAGAAATTGCCTCTGACTGGTCAACACTCGAAATAGTCTTTATAAGAGTTTTAAAGTTTTCATTTAAACTTAAAACTATAGAATCAAATCCGTTATTTAAATGTTCCAAATCTGTCTTTAATACAGAAATACTTTTAAGAATATCTTTCTTTTGAGAATCGTCAGAACGCATTGCATCAAGGCGCAGAGTAATATCTGTCAGAGTCTCTTTTTGAGATACAACTTCGCGTGAAAATACAGAAAGATTAGTTGCAACAATATCAAACAATTCTTTCGCTTCTGCAGATTTTAAAGCATCAGAACTATTTTTCAAAAGATTTGAAAACAAAGACTCTATTGCTCCAAACTTTGAAATCAAAACATTATGCCGTTCATCCAGATTTTGCTTTAATTCTGAAAGAAATATTTTTATCAAATCAATATCTTCTTCGGTATTAATTTTTTCTAATTTTGAATTAATACCCGTAAGAAGTTTATCAACATCAGAAGTATTTAAGATTCCCTGTGCTCTTATTGAATTTAAGAGTGTTTTTATAGTATCAAAGTTCTCTGCTATCTCCGAAAAATTGTTTATTTCTGCCATATACTTACTCTATCCCACATTCTACGTTCATCACTTATTATATACTAATATAAACATAGTGACAAATGCCAATTTTTTTTCTAGTATTAAGATATGAATTATATATTTTTTATTCTAATAGCACTCTCTATTGTAATCGGGATATGTAACAATACGTTAAACGATGTTACAAACTCCATGCTTTCTGCATGTAATCTTGCAGTAAAAATTTCTTTTTCACTCATAGGTATTATGGCTTTTTGGCTGGGAATTATGAGAATAGCAGAAAAATCAGGCCTTGTGAGTATTATTTCAAAACTCCTTACCCCGTTTGCAAAAGTTTTATTCAAAGATGTTAAACAAGATAGTCCTGCAGTCGGCAATATTGCAATGAGCCTTACTGCAAATGCTCTGGGACTTACAAATGCTGCAACTCCGATTGGACTGAAAGTTATGCAGGAATTACAGGAAGATAATCAGCAAAAAGATACAGCAACTGATTCAATGTGTATGTTTTTAGGTATGAATACAGCCGGGTTTCAAATTATTCCTGCTGCCGTTATCGCAATTCTTGCCGGAGCAGGGGCAAAAAATCCGGCAGAAATAATACTTCCAACTTTATTTGTTACAACAGTATCATTTATTGTTACAATTATTACAGCTTTAATCCTAAAAAAACTTTGGAGGAAATATGATTGAAAAAATTTCAATACTAATTCTTCCAATAATGATTATTACTATACTAACAGCAGGACTTATAAAAAGAATACCTCTCTATGAAGAATTCGTTGAAGGAGCCAAGGACGGTTTTAAAGTATCTGTTTCAATAATTCCGTATCTTGTCGCTATAATAGTTGCGGTTTCAATGTTTAAAGCATCCGGAGCCATTGAACTTCTGAAAAATTTTACTTTTGGGATAATACCGCCGGATATTCTTCCGCTTATAATAACACGTCCTCTATCAGGCTCTGCTGCCCTTGGAGTTTTCTCTAATATCGTCGACTCACTCGGGCCGGACTCATTTACGGCTAAACTAGCCGCAATTATGATAGGAAGCTCTGAAACAACATTTTACGTTCTTGCGGTGTACTTTGGCTCTGTAGGTATAAAAAAAATAAGATATGCTCTGCTTACAGGTATTATCGGAGATATTACGAGTATTTTACTAGCAATCTGGGCTGCTCATCTGTTTTTTCCTGCCACAGGCGTGTAGTTGCAGGACAAACAGACGTATCATTTACAACTTGCTTAACTAATACTGCAAAATTTATATCTATAAAATTTATTTTCTCTAATTTTTCAACCTGAAAATCACTACCGCCGCAATTAGTACAATAATGAGTCTGCGGTACTATTCTGCCGTTTTTCGACATCGCACGAAGTTTCACCCCGCAGCAAGAACAGCGGGCTATATACCATTGGTTGTGAATCAATTTCCCGCAATCAGGACAGTATGCTCTGTCTACATCTGGCAAAACATGTTCATGACTGCATTTTCTTTTAAACAAATCTGTAAAAAACATTTTTATTTAACCTCTGTAATTAGTCTTTAATATTTTTTGGGGGAAAATCAATCAAATGTAAAGTTTTGTTACAATCACACAATTTTATATCAATTTTTCATAAAAAAAATACTTGTTATATATAAGGATATTAATTTTAAGACAAACACATACACTTATTTTATACTACACTTCACACATTAAAGTTTTTAGAGTCGATGAGACTCTTTTTTTTGACTTTTTGTAACAAATCTAATAAAAATTGTTACAAAAAGTCAAAAATTTTACTTCCCAATACTTTATAGAATATATATAGCGTAATAAAGGATAGTGTGCTTGAAAGTAGATAATAATCAAAATACCAGCTACAAATGTCCAAAATACACCCCCTGCCCCGCATTTAAATCACTAGCAGGAGGGCTTCATGCTAGCGGCGCGATTATGCAAGGCATTGAGAATCAGGGCTTTTGGCTTTCTTTTCTTATTCAGGATTTCGGAGGAATGACTGTACCAAGAACCATTGCCGGATTTTTACGGGATAAAGAAGTAACCGGAGAGTATAATATGCAGGAAGGTTTTGAAGTCTTGGGAAGAGAAGGACTTACCGGGCCCTGTATGATGGCTGTTGCTCCTATTTCACTGTTATTAGCGGCTAAATTTGGGAAGTCTACAAGTGTTAATACCCAATTGATTAAAAGGTTTGGAAACAGCTTAAAAGAAATGCTGGCTAACACTAATTTCGATAAAAATTTACTAAAAAATCCGGATAAATTTAAGCAGGAATTTTATAAGCTAAATATTGAAAAAATTCTTGCAGATACTGTTGGCAAAGAAAATACTAAAAAAGAATCTGTAGATTATATAATGAAACAACTTGCTAATAGAGAGAACATCCCTGCAGGAGTAAAATTAAGCAGATTTAGGGGCAAATCAAAATATAAAAAAGAATGTTTAGAAAATATTGTAACACACATAAATAACCTCAAATATGAAAGCGGAACCGATTTAGATATGCTGCAAAAGGTTAAATTCGGCTCTGATATCTTTAATGACAAGAAAGTGTTTTCTACAAAAGACACAATCGATGCAATGATTAAATATACAGATGATGCAATAACAGCTAACAAACATCTTGATAAATTAAATGAAATACAGGCAGAAAGTATAAAAAATAAATCACTTGCCAAAAGAATGATTACTAACATTTCAATGATGGCAGCAACATTAGGGGTACTATCAGTTTTACCTAAAATCTATGCAAGAAGCAATGTTGCTCCTGGGGCAAGGAAAGAGCATAAAGAAAAAAGAACTGAAGATAATAATATAGCTTTTAAAGGCAAAAGCAATAAAAACTTGCTTGAAAAATTAGGAAAACTCATTGATAAAAACAAAAATGATTTTGTATCATCCGAGCTTGAATATAACGGACATAATTTTACTAATACATTAATGGCAGGACTTTCCATATTTGGACTTCTTGTACCAAGAGGACTAAGGGCATACAATCGTGCACAGGTCAATGAAGACGGGAAAAAAGACTTAACAGAATTATGGGAAATATTTATTCGTGATGTAACATCAAGTCTTGCGGTTGTATTTGCAGTTCCGATGGGAACAAGAGCTTTTGTTACTGCATATGAAAAGAATACAGGCTTTGTGTTAATGAATAAAGACAGAACACGTTCAAAATTCAAAACCATAATTGATCTTCTAAATCCATATAGTAAAGCACATGTACTTACCAATTCCGAAATTACAGCACTTTATGATAATGTTAATTCTAAAGAAAAAATGTTAAATTTCTGCAAATATATTGATAAAAATGGAGGTGATATTCAAAAAATTCTTGCGAAGTCAAAAAATTCTTCCGGAATCTTCAATAAAACAACTTTTGAATTATCATCTATAAAAAACTTAAAGAAAGCAGACAAAAACAAAAAGATTATTACATTCTTTGAAAAATTTGATAAATCAAACGCAAATGAATTAATTTCTAAAATGATGAAAGGCTCCATAAAAAATAAAAGCAAAATCACATCATTTGCACGCGGTTTAAATTCAATCCCCGGACTACTTACCACATTCTTTATCTCGCCATATATACTTGGCTGGTTTATACCAAGGTTAACATATAAAAATACACGGCGAATTCATGAAAATGAAGACAAAGAACGTGCATTAAAAAAAATTAATGCTTAGAGATAAGATGCCAAAATTGAGCGTACGTAGTTTTGAGTTTCTTTATAAGGGGGAACACCGTCATATTTATCGACAGCACCAGGACCGGCATTATAAGCTGCAAGCGCTAAAATAATATTACCGTTATACCTGTTTAACATAGATTTTAAATATTTAACCCCTCCCTCAACATTCTGCTCAGGATCCATAGGATTAGTAACGCCTAAACCCTTTGCAGTAGCAGGCATTAACTGCATTAACCCCATTGCACCTACACGTGACTTTGCATTAGGATTAAAACCTGATTCTTGTTTTATTAGAGCATTTACCAAATTCTCATCAACACCATGCTTCTTAGCAGCCCTTGATATTATATTTTTTATCTGCTCTCTTGTAGTTATCTTTTCTGAAGAAGTTGAGGCTTGTGCTGTATATATATTTGCATTTACCCGTGTATCAGGATTAGTAAGCAAATCTCCGAATTTAACCTTTGCAGAATTTTTCAAAACACTGTCAAAACTCTGAATATCAGGCTTTGACTCTGAACCATTCACGGCTTCTGCAGATTTTTCCACAGGCATCCACTGTGAGTTTAACGTATTAATATAGTTATTCATTTGTACAGCTCTCTGCATTGCAGCTGATTTGCCTGATGACGATAATAAATTCTGAATCATTGATGAAAACATAAAGTAAATCCTTTCAACATTGATTTACGGATAATAAAAAAAATACTTTACGAAATATTTTTAAATATCCACTATTTGATTTAATAATATTTATAAAATAGTCAATTTAGCATGCAGCTTGTAGATTTTTTTTAAATAATATGGTATATTAAGCATAGTATGGGAGAGTGTTAGGTGAATACTGATAATTTTTTAATAGAAGATAGAGATTTAGAGCTTGCTCGTGACATATGCAAAATTATAGAGAATACAGATACAAGAAACAGGGCAGTTGCAAATGCAGTAGCTGCTAATATTGCATCAAAATTTTTTGATACTGAACTATATAAGGTTGATACTATAACAGGCCTTCATAATATTGGCATTGTGCTGGAAGATATTGATATTTCTGACATATATATAAACAATTCTTATATAGATGTCAGATTATTCTTTGATGATAAGAATTTAAACGTACCAAAAGAACATTTTGATAATAATCGTCTTCCGGTAGCTTATATGTTTATTAAAATATCCTCCGATTTATCCGGGGCGGAAGTTGTTGGTTTTGCTCTTCCGGAAAGTATTGATAAATCTAATCAGCATGACAACTCTTATATAATTGATGAAAATTCTTTAATATCGTTCTATGACATTGAATCACGATTGATTAATGTTGAAGATTTATATAATGTTGAAGAAAAAGAAATTTTTGCATATCTTGATAACAAATTAGACGATAAAAACAGTTTCTATAGCAAGTTAATAGCTTCAGCCGACGGGCGTACAAAACTTGCAAAAGCCGCAAAAGCTAAATATATTTTTCAATTCATTTCAACTCCCCAGGAAGAAAACTTAGGGCATGATGAAAAAGAGGCTGATTCTTTTGAATTCAACATAGATTTACCATCTGAAAACGTTAATCATCTGGATTTAATTGAGGATACTGATGATCTTAGTGAAGCTCTCGTTGATAACAGCGAAGACGAACTAAGCTTTGAAAATATTTTAGATGAACCAGACGTAAGCAATGAGCAAGATAAAGAGTTAGAAATTCTTAATAATGATGAAAATGTTTCAAACGCTAATGAAGAGACTGAGGAAGATACAACACTAGAAAATTCTTTTGATTTTTCAACAACAGCAACGCCTAGTATAGAAACAATCGAAGATACTTATGAAGAATTGCTGCATGAAGGAGAAGATGGAGAGGAAGAACAGGAACAGGAAACTTCACAGCCAGAAGTCAGTGAGCAAAAAATAGAAGACAACTCCGAACAAATAGAAACACTCTTTAATAATGAAGAAGAGGAATCCAATGATGAAAATATCATTTCTGCTCAAAAAAATAGAAACGGCGGACCGTTAAAGCTCTTAACAGTCATTGCACTGCTTGCTATAATTGGTGGAGCTGGATATTTCGGATACAGCAAATTTATGGCTAAAAGTTCTGTTGAGGATGACACGCAAACCAATATCATATCCGATAATGCTCCTGCAGATTTAAATAATAAAAATAATGAAGTAGCCGCAGAGCAAGAAGCAATGCCAATTGAAACAGTTAATACAACAGAGCCAAAAGCAGCAGAAAATGAGGGTAATGCAGTATCAATACCAATGATAGAACAAAATTTAGATGCATCTATACTTGTATCAAACTTAAAGGTCGACTGGGAAGTCCCTGCCGGATATGCATCTAATACCTCTGCTAAAAGATATTTGGTAAAACTTGGGAAAATTATACAGCTTAATTTAAAAACGGAACTTTTACTGTTAAATAAACCTCCTTTAACAAATAAAATTGCTGTAGAAATTAAATACAATAATGACAGCAAAAAATTTGAAACAGTTGGAATTACAACCTCCAGCGGAGAAGAAACTGTTGACCAGCTTATAAAACAGACTGTTGACAAAGCACTTGCTATGAATTTAAATATGAACACTAATTCATTTAATAAACTACAGGGAAATCCGGTTTTAGTAATCAGGTTATAAGTTAAAATATAAAGAGAGCACTATGGAAAAGACTAATAAATATTATAGCGTTATTGAAAATCTCGTAAGACAGCATAAAAAATTTCCGGGGTACGAAGCGATACTTGAGGATATTATAGATGATGTTTATTCTCACTCTGAAGTTATTATAAACTCAATTAATAATGAAAGCGTAATACAAGCTTATCTTGAAAAAGTAATATCAACTTCAATAATTACAGTACCTAAGAAACTAAATTATAAACAAAATTTATCCGGCAGAAATCGAGATGATGTTAATACAGTGCTTATAGATAAAATGATTAACAGTGCACACAGCTCTGAAAAAAAGGTGACTGCAGACCTGCAGGAACCTCTTGCGGCAGGATCTGTAGAAGAAAATATGTCTATTCAGGAAGAGCCGGAGATATTTGAAACTATAGATTTCGCAGATGATAGTGCGACTCTGAATGAATCCATTCCTGAAGAGGAGATAAATCTGGCTAATGATTTTATTATACAAGAAGACGAAAACTCTTTTGTACAAAATAATTTAGAGATAGTTGAAACACTCGACACAGATGACAATAGTGATGATACTGACAGTATTACGGAAGAGGATAACAGCACAGAAGATAATTTAATTGCGCAAGAAGTACAAGAAGATGAAAGCTCTTTTGTTCAGGATGATTCGGAAATAATTGAAACATTAGACACTAACGACGACAGTAATAATACTGATAGTATTATTGAAGATAATTCAAACATTGAAGAAGAAGAAAGCTCTCTTAGCCAGAATGATTTGGAGATTATTGAAACTTTAGATACAAATGATGATAATGATAATTCTGATGTCTTTCCGGAAGAGATTACCGAGTCAGAAGAGAATTTAACGGTACAAGATGATGAAAACTCTTTTGTTCAGGATAATTTAGAAATAGTTGAAGCTTTAGACATTACGGATGAAAATGCTCCGAATGACATACTTGATGAAGACACAAACATGGCTGATACAATAGACGATATCGAAACTCTTGATATTGTCCAAGATAATAACGGCAATGAGCAGCAAGAAGAGACTTCGGAACAAATAGATATTGATGATGATATGTCTTTCGAAGATGATTTAATGCTTCCGAACGATGAAACAGTAGAAACGTTTGAAATTACAAATGAACAAGATGAACTCAACCTTGAGTATAATGTTGAAGATGATCTTACTGAAGAATTACCTAATGCTGATGAAGATATTACATTTAACTTTGACGATGATGCAATTTCTCCTCTTGAAGATAATTTGGAAGAAGCTGAACCGCTTGAAGAAATTTTTGAAGAAACGTCTGACGATGTTATTCCGCAAAACTCTAATACGGCATCAACAGCTGATTATTCCGCATTTAGCTATAATCCTGAAATAGATAATGAGGATATTGATATCGAAGGTATTTCTAAGGATTTGGTTGATCTTAACAACAAAAGATCTGAATTAAATATCCTTAAGGTATATGAATTGAAATACAAAGAAAATTTATCAATACAGGAAATAGCTCTTCAGTTAGAGATGAGTGAAAGCAATGTATTAGAAGCCTTGAGTGAAATAATTGCTGTAGTATAATAAGGACAGAGGTCTTATGCAATGTCCCAAATGTAAAAAAGAAATTGAAGATAATTCTTTGAAGTGCAAATTTTGTAACACCAAAGTAGCTTCGGTTTGCAAAAATTGCGGGACAATTAATCCTATAACATCAACAGAGTGTTCTAATTGTCATAATGTATTATTAAAGATATGCAGTAATTGCGGCGCCGCCAATCTTCCGGATACAAAAATCTGTCGGAAATGCGGTATTGAGTTTGAAATACAAACAAAAAAAAATTTCACCCCCAAACCGGAATATACAGCAGCAAAGAGCTCGCAGCAAAAAGTTAAGGCGAGACTTTTAAATGCAATAAAAGACGCGGATTCAACTATTATTACCATTAACGGCGAAAGCGGTATGGGTAAAAATTTAGTACTTAGATATACCATCAATGAATTAAAAAATGCTAAGCTTATATGGCTTCTCGGGACCTGCACACAGGTTTCACAATTATCTCCATTCGGGTATTTTCAAGATGTTTTACTTACGTTCTTTAATGTGAATAATTTTTGCCCCGATACATTACAGCTAAAGAAAAACTCTATTCGTTTTTTTAAACAGGACTTTCCTGCTCTTTCAAACAATGAAATTTTAGATTTATTAAATTTTCTATACCCTGAAAACTTAGATAAATACGAAAATATTTATTTTAATAAAGCTAAAATGTTTCAGATAATGAAAAAAGTCTTTTTAACAATTGTTGAAAAGATTAAAGCAGTATTTATTATAGACAGTTTTGAAAATATTGACGGAATGTCTTTTGACTTCTTGCAGGAACTTCTGAAAGATGATTATATTCTTGAAAGATGTAAATTTATTATTATATCAAAAACTATCAAACCAGGGCTGGGCTGTGTGACATCACCTAAGCTGACAGCCGACAATTACGTAGACCTGACGCTTGCCCCTTTTACACAAACACAGATAGAAGCACAAATTTGCCAGTATAGAGATATTAATGTAAGTGAAGACTTTATAAAGTTCGCCGGTAAAATTTCAGCCGGAAACCCTGCTGTAGTTGAACAACTTGTTTTTTTGTATAAAGATACTTTAAGAAACGGCTTAAAACATATTCATTACAATTCACTTGAAGACATTATTGAGGCCAGATTAAATATACTCAAGCAGGAAGATATTCATTCACACAGAATGCTCATAGCAATGTCTGTTTTAGGGTCAAAATTTTATCCGGCAATGCTTGAACACTTTGATAATAACTCTTCTGCTGAATTTGAAAGGATTATTGAAACACTTGTACAAAACGGATTTATTAATCAAATTAATAACCTATCCTTTGAATTTAAAAGTAATAATATATGGAAAACAATTGTCTCTATTGTAAAAAATGATGACAGCTTTGAAGAAATTTTAAATATATTATATGAAACCTTAAGTATATACAAACAATCATCTATCGCTTTGTTAGGATACGTTGTACAAAAATTAAAAAATGATGAACAGGCTTTTGAAGTCTGGACTCTTCTTATGAAACAAGCCGCTTATATTGGCGATATAGGACTTTACATAATATCTCAAAAACAGGCTTTAAAGCTTATTGAAAACAAGAACGGACAATATTACCAAAAGATAAAAAAGAATATCTATACACGTGTCGGTAAACTGCTTGAACCTATAGACCATAAAACCGCTTTTGATTACCTTCAGCATGCAGTAATGATGTTAGATGACAACGAAGAATATGAACATATTGAGCTATTAGGCTATCTGGCATCTTCTTCTATGAAAAGCGGTAATTTCTGGGGAGCAATCGAGTGTGCAGACAGCGTATTAAATAAAATCCCCGAAGATATGGAACTTGAACGTACACTGGTAAAATCAAGGCAAGTCAATCCGTTAGTAAAATTAGGTAATTACGGTCAGGCTATAAACCTTATCGATACTGAAATTATGCCTGTTTTTGAAAAATACCTTACTAAAGGTAAAAATACACAGGTAATATCAATACGAGATTTATACAGCACATGGCTGGAGATATATTTCGAATTTGCAGAAGCTCTCACATTTCAGGGTGACAGCAGAATGTTTGATATTATAAAATTAATATTTGATATTATTGAAAAAAATCAAATTTCAGATAATCTTATATTGTGCAAAGCCCATTTAGCACTGGCTTTAGCTAATACAGTAAGGGGTGACTTAAAAACTTCTGAAAAAATTCTCGATGATATTTTAAAAGAATATTCTCTTGATAATATGGATGCATTTTCAGTCTCACGCTGGAATTTCATAGATATAGTAAATAAGTTTATGAGCAAGGACTATGACAGTCTTTATACTGAATTATTTAATGTAGTATCATATGCTAATAACGTAAACGATAATTTTACAAAAAATATATTGAAAACACTTCTTGCCAAAATGCTCCGAGATAAAAATGAAACTAAAAAAGCCTTAGAAATATTAGAAGAGCAGGTTGCATATTTTGCTCAAGAAAAAGTTGCAACAGGCGTTCTATTATCCTGGTACCTAATTGCAAAAATAAAGCTTGTAACAAGCGGAACACAATTTGCTTTAGATATTGCATCTAAAGCTTTAGATATTGCGCAAGGACCTAATATAAATAATTATTATTTTATTTGCTTATTTAACCGCTTAATCGGCGAAATTTATATGTCAAAACAAGATTTTGAATCCGCTAAAGTTTATATTGAAAAATCAATATTTATAGCAAAACAATTTAATCTTGAAAGAATACTGGTTAAAGATTACATACTATATGCGAAATATTATCAGGAGCTGGCACTTCCTAAATCAACACTTCGAGGTAATTATATAAAGCAGTCACTAAAAATGTTCCAGCAGGCTAAAAATATGAGCATAGTTGCAAGCCATCCATATTTGCAAAAAATAATAAAAAATGAACTTTCTATTCTAACCTCATTTTGTAAATTAAATGGAATTATTTTAAAAAAAGGCGCTAAATAATATACGTCAGTAAATCAAATTTATTTATCGTTTTCATTTTTATGATAAAATTTATAAAGATAGTTAGGGAGGAGTAAATGAAAGAGTCATATTTTCCGCAAGAAATAGAAAAAAAATGGCAGGCAGTATGGGAAGAAAATAAGTCATTTCATACACCTGATAATAGTGATAAACCCAAATACTATGCCTTATCAATGTTCCCATATCCTTCAGGGAAACTTCATATGGGGCATGTAAGAAATTATACAATAACAGATGTTATTGCAAGATTTAAAAAGATGCAAGGTTATAATGTACTGCATCCAATCGGCTGGGATAGCTTTGGCTTGCCTGCAGAAAATGCTGCTATGCAGCATGGCGCAGACCCTGCTAAATGGACAGATGAGAATATAGCCTATATGACAAAGCAGCTTAAGATGCTGGGACTTTCATACGATTGGGAAAGAGAGGTTACAACCTGCAAACCTGATTATTATAAATGGACCCAATGGCTGTTTATTCAATTGTTTAAAAAAGGTTTAGCATATAAAAAAGAAGCTGCAGTTAACTGGTGCAATCATTGCGGAACAGTATTAGCAAATGAACAGGTAATCGACGGCAAATGCTGGAGATGTGATAACATCGTAGAAAAAAAATACCTGTCTCAATGGTTTTTCAAAATTACTGATTATGCAGAAAGACTCTTAGAAGATTTAGACAAGCTGGAAGGCTGGGGCGACAATGTTAAAACAATGCAGGCTAACTGGATTGGTAAATCTCAAGGTGCAATATTCAGATTTAAAGTTAAAGAAATTGAAGGCCTTGAAGTCCCTGTATATACAACAAGACCAGATACCGTACACGGTATCACGTATCTTGTTGTAGCACCTGAATATAAGGATATAGAAAAATTAACAACTCCGGAAAACAAGCAGGCTGTTGAAGAATATAGAGCTAATGCAAGAAAAATGTCTGAAATTGAAAGACTCTCTACTGACCGTGTTAAAACAGGCGTTCCACTAGGAACTCACTGTATAAACCCGTTTACCGGAGAAGAATTCCCTCTCTGGACAGCAGACTATGCACTTGTAGAATATGGTACCGGAGCGGTTATGGCTGTACCAACACATGATACAAGAGACTTTGATTTTGCTAAAAAATACAATCTTCCTATGAAAGTTGTTATTCAAGACCCGAAAAATCCGTCTGACTGCAAAGATGCAGCTTATACGGAAGAAGGCGTTCTTGTTAATTCAAACGAATTCAACGGAATGAAAAATACGGAAGCTAAAGAAGCTATTACACAAAAAGCTGTAGACGGCGGATTTGGCGAATTTAAAACACAATACAGGCTTAGAGACTGGCTGATTTCCCGCCAGAGATACTGGGGAGCGCCAATTCCTGTTGTATATTGCGACAAATGCGGAATTGTGCCGGAAAAAGAAGAAAACCTTCCTGTAATGCTTCCTACAGATGTTGACTTCTCAGTTGTCGGAAAATCTCCAATAACCACATCCAAAACATTTGAAGATACAACTTGTCCTATATGCGGCGGAAAAGCAAAAAGAGAAATGGATACAATGGATACCTTTGTATGTTCTAGCTGGTATTATTTAAGATATTCAGACCCTAAAAATACAACACTGCCATTTTCTAAGCATCTTGTTGACAAGTGGCTTCCAGTTGATCAGTATGTAGGCGGAATTGAGCATGCAATATTGCACCTGCTCTATTCAAGATTCTTTACAAAAGCATTAAAAGATTTAGGCTTATTGAGCTTTGATGAACCATTTAAAAATCTTCTTACGCAAGGAATGGTTCTTAAAGACGGCTCTAAAATGTCTAAATCAAAAGGAAATACTGTTGACCCTGATGAAATATTTGAGAACTATGGTGCTGATACTGCAAGATTGTTTATACTGTCAGACTCCCCTCCGGCAAGAGATTTTGACTGGTCAGATGCCGGTGTAGAGGGGTGTTATAAGTTCCTCAACCGAGTTTGGAGACTTGTAAGTGATAATCAGAAATCTCTAACAAAAGATTACAAGCTTACATTCCCTCTTACACGAGAGAATGATGATTTGGTAAGAACCGTTCATATAGCAATAAAAGGTATTACAAATGATATTGCAAATGATTTCCAGTTTAATACCGTAATCTCCAAGTATAGAGAACTAACAAACGCTATTTATGATTGGCGCGGTAAAAAAACTGACTTATCTGAAGAGGATAAAAATGTCTTAAGTTTTGCAATAATATCCTTAATTAAGCTTATGGCGCCTGTTACAGTTCATCTGTCAGAAGAAATTTGGCATGACCTGGGCTTTGAAGGCTCAATACATGATTCAAGCTGGTGTGAATGGGATGATAAATTAGCTAAAGCAAGTAAAATAACCCTTGTCGTTCAAGTGAATGGCAAAGTTAAAGATAAAATAGAAGCTGATGAAGGGTTAAATGACGAAGAGCTAAAAAATATTGCCCTCTCCAGCGAAAAAATAAAGGAATTAACATCCGGAAAGGAAATTGTTAAAACAATTGTCGTTCCCAAAAAGCTTGTAAATATAGTCATTAAATAATAAAAAAGAGGGCTAAGCCCTCTTTTTTATTAATGGTGGGCGTTACAAGACTCGAACTTGTGACCCTCTGAATGTCGTTCAGATGCGCTACCAACTGCGCCAAACGCCCAAATTATATTCTTTACATCCGGTTCAGATGCTACCTCTCACAAAATGTGACATTTAGTCACATTTTGTTCGGCAGAGTCAACTGCGCCAAACGCCCTATTATTTAACACTGTGCAGATGTTCCCGCCCAGAAGTGTGAATTTACTCACCTTTTGCTCAACTGCGCTATGCACCTGCTTGTTTTATTATCCCATAAAAATTTTTTTAGTCAAAATCAACCTCTTCACCTTCGGTTATTATCTCTTTTATCTTATCTAAAAATTTGATAAACTGTTCATCTTTACCTTCAAAAAATTTGGTCATACGCTCAAACCGTTCGTCCATTCCTTCGCATATTATATTATAAATAAGTTCTCCATCCGGTGTTAGAATAGTTTTACGAACTTTTCTCCCGTTTTTAGTTACATTCAATCTGGTAATTAAACCTTTTTTCTCAAGTGAATTAAGCATTTGCGTAATATGAGCCCTTCCCTTATACAAAATTCTTGCAAGCTCTATCTGTGACATTTCAGGGCTTCTGACTATAGTATCCAACAAGCATAATTCACTCTGGGTTATCCCTAAGTCCGCAAACTTTTTTTTAAAAACAAGAGTAAAGAATCTTTCGCATATTCTTGCAGTACATTCTAGTTTGTACAATGGACTATCTACATAAAAATATTTTTTCCTCATATATTGAATATTTTAATAAAAAAGAGCTGTCAGTTCAAGCCGACAGCTCAAAGTAATTTATAAAAGTTTTATAATGAATTTCTGTATATTTCCTCAACAGCATCTTTTGTCGCTTTTGTAGGTGCTATTGCTAAAAGTCCGTCAAGAGATGGAGTTGTAAAAGCAAGATTAACAAGGTTTGGAATATCAGCCTCTGTAAACCCTTCATCTTTTAACTTAGAAGCAACACCTACGGATTTTAACCATTCATATACAGCTTTAGATGCATCTTTAGCAGAATTAATATTTCCTGCCAACGGTTCCAGAATATACTTAAGTGTTTCAGCCTTGACAGAATAAATATTTTCAACAACAGCAGGAAGCAGCATTGCAAGTCCCAAGCCATGTGATAGGTCAGGTTTTATAGCACTTAAAGGGTGCTCCAAAGCATGCGTATAATGTAATAACCCATTATCAAAACATACACCGCCTAACATTGCAGCATATGCCAAATAATATCTTGCTTCTAAATCTTCTGCATTCTCAATAGCTTTAGGAAGATATTTAGCTACAAGCGTTATAACCTCTCTTGCCAATGTCACAGTATATGGAGATGCAACCGCTGAAGTTGAAGCTTCCACGACATGATTAACCGCATCAATAGAGACATAACGTGTTTGTTTTGGTGACAATTTAACCATCAAAGCCGGATCATCTATTGCATACGCAGGATAAATACAATCATATGCTATTGCAGGTTTATACTCCTTTTCAGGAATTGTAACAACCGCAAAACGATTAGTTTCAGTTCCGGTTCCGTGAGTCAAATTAATAGCAACAACCGGGGCTGCTTTGTCAGGGGTAAAAGTAAACTCATATATATCATTTGCAGTTTTATCCGGATATTTAAGCAGAATTGCAACAGATTTTCCGGCATCAGTAGGAGAACCTCCGCCAATTGCAATTACAGCCTTTGCTCCAAACTCCTTTGCAATTTTAGCAGCTTCATTTACGGCTATAGTTGTAGGATTTGGAGTAACTCCATCATAATTTACATAATCAATTCCGTTATCCTTTAGAGCTTTTTCTACAACATCCCAAGCTCCAGTCGCTTTATAAGCATTTCTGCCGCTCATAACAATAACTTTATCAAACCCTTTAGACTTAAAGTCTTTAGCGATATCGTTAATTTTCTTTATAGCACCACAGCCAAAATATACTGTAGTTCTTGTTCTAATCTCACGGACTTCATGGATATCAATATCATTTTCCCACATAAGCTTCTCCTTTCTTAAACACTACACAATAATTATATTCAAAGAAGCTTAAATGTAAAGTTTTATAAACTTTCGTTAAGATTTTGGCTAAGATATAGTGATAATGTAAATTTTAAATAAAATATCGTTCCAACCCCTTGCAAAAATTTGAACAATGTGTATAATGGGAGTTGTAAGATGTGTGTAATTCAATAGTTAAGCACACAAGAGAGTTAGAGTGTATAGGAGATTTATTATGAACAAAGAAGAATTAGTCAAAGAAATTGCAAAGAAGACAAAACTTTCACAAAAAACATCTTCAGATGTACTTTCAGCTACATTAGAAATTATCCAAAAAACAGTAGCTAAAGGTAAAAAAGTTACTTTGGTAGGTTTTGGAACTTGGGAAGCTCGTAAGAGAGCTGCAAGAGTTGGCAGAAATCCTCAAACAGGAAAAGAATTAAAGATTGCTGCTAAGACTGTTCCAGCTTTCTCTGCAGGAAAAAGCTTTAAAGAACTTGTTAAATAAGCTTATCTGATAACAAGATTTGTAAAGGATTCGTTAAAAAAAACGAATCCTTTTTCAAAAAAAAAAGCTTGAGAATATCTCAAGCGGAAAAAGGGAAAAGGGATTAAAAAGGGAATAATCAAACTTACATCTTTTATGAGAAAATACCGAAAGTACGTTCGATATTATCAGATATTACTTTTTTAACAGAATCATATTCAGTAGTTAGTGCCGTTCTTTCTGTTTCTAATTTAGATAAATCCATATCGTATTTTTTATCTTTAGCATCTATTTCTTTTGTAGCGTGTTCATATTCAGCTTCAGCTTTAGCGTAGGCTTTTTTATCTATTGTCGTAGTAGTTGTGTAATCTAAATATGTATCACTAGAAGGAGACGTTCCGT
>CALUSZ010000139.1 GCA_944323495.1 Candidatus Gastranaerophilales bacterium | reverse complement strand
CTACACAGTTCATATTCTTTGTGATCTCAATAGGATACTTAAGGCAAATATCCCCGCAATCCAGCCCTAGTTCGGTTATCATAGTACAAATTCCTGTTTCTTTATCACCGTTAATAATAGCGCGCTGGATAGGGTTTGCACCGCGGTATTTGGGAAGAAGAGAAACATGAAGATTTATTGTCTCATACTTTGGAATATCAAGAACTTCTTGGGATAAAATCTGCCCGAATGCAAATGTTACAAAGAAATCCGGTTTTAATTCCTTTAGAGCTCCTATTATTTCCGGCTCTTTCCTTATGGATTTGGGCTGAAAAACTTTTATATTATGTTCAAGCGCAAATTGTTTTATCGGACTCGGTGTAAGTTTATGCCCGCGTCCGGACGGTTTGTCAGGCTGGGTTACAACCGCAAGAACGTCAAACTTGTCGGAGTTATAAAAATGCTCCAGCGATTTTAGACCTATATCAGGTGTTCCGAAAAATACAAGACTTATCATAAAAAGGGGTTCCTTTCTGAAAGTTTTTGTTGGGTTTCACCCAACCTACTTATTATTCCTTATCTTTCTTAACCTTCTCTTCAAGCAGAACTTCAATTTCTTTTTCCAATTCAGGCTCGTCTAAAAGCTTGTCTGTTTCAATACTAGGCAAGTTACATTTTTTCAAAACTTCTTCTGCTTCAAAACGATTGATAACATGGTCTATAAACAAGATTCCGTCAAGATGATCAAATTCATGCTGAATTGCTCTTGCAAGAAGGCTTCCGTCCTTGGCTTCCAGAACAAAAGAACGTCCGTTTCTATCAAGCGCTTTAACCATAACATTTGCATATCTTCTAACGTCCGTAAACGCTTCAGGGAAACTCAAACAGCCTTCGTGGCTTATTACCGCACCTGATTTTTTGATAATCTTTGGGTTAATAAACACCATCGGATTCAATGGTTCATCATTAGTTGAAACATCTATTACAAAAACCCTGTAATTTTCGCCAATCTGCGGAGCTGCAAGCCCGACACCGTTTTGTGCATACATTGTGTCCAATAAATCCATAACCAAATTTTTTATTTTTTGTGAAACTTTATGCACTTCTTTAGAAGGCTCACGAAGAGATGCTTCTCCATACTTTACAACTTTTCTTATTGACATAAATAAACCTCTTTTACTTTAACATTTTAACATAAAAAACAAACAAATTCCGTAATAATGCGTTATAATTAGATTATGAAACAGTTTTTAGCATTAATTCTTGCATTCTTTTTAACAACCGAAATTACGTTAGCATATTCTATAAAAATCTTTGACAAAACAGGAAAACAAATAGGCATCGCACAAAAATCCGGTGAAGATTATGAAATCTATGATATGTCCGGTAAAAAAGTCACAGATTATGATAGTTTTTATTCTGAAATAGATACTCCCTCTCTAATACATTCACCCGATGTTTATCCTGCTATACCCGGACGTAAGTGGGTCGGTGTGGGCTCGGGAGTGAATTTAAAAATGATTAAAAATAGCGAAGGGCAGAAGTTCAAAGTAGTAAGAACCAATCCTTATTACACTAATAGTGTCAATATAAAAGTTTATGACAGAACCGGAAAATTTATCGGCTACGCAAAGACTGATGGAACTACCGATTACATTATTTATGATAAAGACGGAAATGTATTGAATATTAACATTCCCCTATATTCACCTCCGGGAAAGCCTCTTGAGTCATATTGGGAAAGATATCGGGGCCAGAGACCTTTTCAGGAATAAAGATAAAAAGTTTATTTTTTAAAACTCCACAAATCTTTCTGGAATAAAACCAAAAACGGTATTAATTCAAGACGGCCGACAAACATATCTATAATTAAAATTATTTTTGAGAACCAATGCAGCGGCTCAAAGCTTGCAAGAGGCCCAATATTTCCAAAACCAGGCCCAATATTACCCAATGCACTTACAGCGCCGGTTATAGCCGTAACAGTATCCTTCTCAATTATTCCAAGTAAAAAAGCCGAAATAGCAATAATTGCAAAATAGAATGAGACAAACATTAATGTTTGATAAAGAATATCTTTTGGAACAGAATAATCATTTATCTTTATATCAAATACAGCTTTTGGGTGAAGAATTTTTACCATCTCAGATTTCATAATTTTGAAAACTAAAAGCCATCGCATAACCTTCAAACCGCCCCCCGCCGAACTTGCACAGCTTCCAAAAAGCATCGATGTAAATAATAAAACCTTACTTACATAATCCCAATGAACAAAGTCATCACTGCAAAAACCTGTAGAAGAAATTAAAGTTGAAATATTGAAAAATGCATGCGTAATACTTTCCCAAATTCCAAAGTGCATATTGCAAAACAAGGAAACACTTAGAGCCAGAGAAATTATTACCACAAACCAGAAATACACTCTGAATTCTTCATTTTTAAATAATATAATCGGATTAAGTTTTGTCCAGGCTCTGTATTGAAGGTTAAAACTTACTCCTGCAAAGAACATAAAGAAAGTTGTAACCCAGAGAACTGTATTAGAAAACCCGATAATACTCATTGCATTCGGAGAAAGCCCTCCGCCGGAGATTGAAGCAAGAGAATTACAAACAGCTTCAAATCCGCTCATGCCGGCATGTTTTAAAAGAGCAATTTCTACAATAGTTAATCCCGCATAAACTTTCCATA
>CALUSZ010000138.1 GCA_944323495.1 Candidatus Gastranaerophilales bacterium | reverse complement strand
CTAATCTTAACTTCATAATGAAGTGGTCAATCATTTCTTGAGCTTCTTCTTCAGTGATAACACCATTTCTTAAATCTCTTTCAATAAAGATATCCAAGAAAGTAGAAGTTCTTCCCAAGCTCATAGCTGCGCCGTTTTGTTCTTTTACAGCTGATAAATAGCCAAAATATAACCATTGAATAGCTTCTTTAGCATTTTTAGCCGGTTGAGAAATGTCATAGCCATATGTTTGGCCCAAAACTTTCATTTCTTCCAAAGCTCTGATTTGTTCAGCTAATTCTTCTTTCAATTGGATTTTATCCGGAGTCATTTCACCGTCAACAGAAGCATGCTGTTCTTTTTTGTCTTCGATTAATCTATCAATACCATAAAGAGCAACTCTTCTGTAGTCACCTATGATACGGCCTCTGCCATAAGCGTCCGGAAGTCCTGTTAAGATAGCAGCGTGTCTAGCAGCTCTCATTTCCGGAGTGTAAACATCAAATACACCCTGGTTATGAGTTTTTCTGTATTTAGTAAATATTTCAGTAATTTCCGGATCAACTTCATAGCCGTAAGATTTGCAAGAAGTTTCAGCCATTCTGATACCACCGAATGGTTGAAGAGAACGTTTTAGAGGCTTATCTGTCTGAAGCCCTACAATTTTTTCTAAGCTTTTATCGATATAGCCTGCGCCGTGTGAAGTGATTGTAGATACAATCTTAGTATCCATATCTAAAACGCCGCCGTTTTCACGTTCTTTTTTGAACAAATCACAGCATTCCTGCCATAATTTAGTTGTAGCTTCAGTTGGGCCTGCCAAGAAGCTTGAATCTCCGTCATATGGAGTGTAGTTTCTTTGGATAAAATCTCTTACATTGATTTCACTTTGCCATTTTCCGCCAACGAAATCAGTTGTAGAAGATTGTTTTTCTAATGTTAATTCTGACATTTTAATCTCCTTGTCTTTTTTGTCCCTAAGGACTCCTTTACTACTACTTCGTTGATAATATTATAGCGCGTAAATAAAATATAGTACAGTTGTTTATACAACAAATATTAAGATTTTATAAAAATTTCTTGCGTAATTTTAAAAAAAGAGTATAATAAAAATTCCAAGGAGGAATGTGTATGAATCTCATGAATATTCCGGCTTTTAAAAACCAACAACAATCACTGATAAAAAAGAGTTTATCAGAAATTTATACTCATGAACGTGCTCATAAAGCCAAGGGAGGTTCTTTAACAGGCCCTATAGTTATTGATTGGAAAAACGGAGTTCCTGTGGGCGGTCATGTTTCAATCAGTATGCCGAAACTTAATCCCAAAAACCCGCAAAAAACTATTGATAATGCTCAAACTGTAATCAACTCTGCACTGGCTCCCACAGATCCTTCAAGTCAGGATTATAAAGTGGCAGCACAAGCTAAATCAGTTAAAGCGCAAGCGCAAAGAGTACAAAACAACAAGAGGGTAGATTATTATGCTTAAATTTTTATATATTCTTCTTAACAGCCTTAGAGCGCAAATCCCTGTGAAATGTTATTGCGAAGCGGTGAGCTTCATCACGGATCCGCTGGATTAAATAAAGCGCATTTGAGTTTCTCGGAAGCAAAATTGACTCTGATTGGTTGGGAAGAAATACTTCTTCCTCTCTTTTGGCGAGGGAAACAAAATCAATTCCGTCTTTTCCGGTTTTAACTCCCATCTCTTCAACTATTTGCATAACGCTTGAGAGCTGGCCTTTTCCGCCGTCTATGATAATCAAATCCGGCTTCTCCCAGTTTTTTTCTCCCAAGCGCGCAAGCCGGCGGGATAAAACCTCTTTCATTGACAAAAAGTCATCAGGCTTGCCTTCTGTTGTTTTGATTTTAAATTTCCGATAAGCCGATTTTTTCGGAAGCCCGTTTTGGAAAACGACCATAGAAGCAACCGTATTTGTTCCCTGAATATGCGATATATCGTAGCATTCAATCCTATTGGGGAAATTTGTCAGATGCAGTTTTTCTGCTAAATAAGAGCCGACTTCATTAAAATCATCTCTTATCTGAGCCATTTTCTTTAGTCTTGCATTATCAAGCAGATTTTGAGCATTTTTACGTGCAAGCTCCGCAAGCTCTTTATATTTCCCCCTGCCGTAGCTTATGGTAATCTTTTTGCCGGATAAAACTTTCAGCCAGTCCTGATAGAGCTCCTTATCACCGACAGATTCCAAATCCGGAGAAATAATCCTGTCCGGATATTCCAACTTAAGATTTGTATAATATTCGCGGAAAAAAGTCTCAAAATATTCTGTCTTATCAATATTATCAACAAAATAAGAAAAATCTTTTTTATCAATAAGCCTGCCTTCTCTAATCATCATAATTACTATAGCTAAAATTCCGTCTTCATAAAGAACCGCTATAATATCCTCATTTAATTTGGTATTCTCATAAACGACCTTTTGTCTCTCAAGCGTCTTTTGCAAATCCAGATAACTATCCCGCATCTTAGCTGCTTTTTCAAACTGCTCCTCTTCAACGTATTTTTGCATCTGCGCCTGTATTTGTTTTAGAAGTTCAGTCTGTTTGCCGCTTAAGAATAATTCCACCTGATGAATTAATTTCTGATACTCTTCCGGAGTAACTTTTCCCTGACAAGGTGCAAGACATTTGCCTATATGATAATAAAGGCAGGGACGGTTGGAAAACTTAGGAGTTTTACACTGTTTCAAGGGAAAAAGTCTTTTCAAGAAATCCAAAGTTGCATACATTGCGCCTACATCGGTATAAGGCCCGTAGAACCTCCCTTTATCGGGATTTAAATTCTTCTTCCTTACAACCTGAATCCGCGGGAAATCCTCATCTGTTATAAGAAAATACGGATACTTTTTGTCGTCTTTTAGAAGTATATTATACCTTGGTTTATGCTTCTTAATTAAGTGAGACTCAAGTATCAATGCCTCGACTTCAGAATCAGTTATAATATATTCAAGTTTTTCTATTTGGGAAACCAGAACATTAGTCTTGACACTCTCATGCTGTTTATGAAAATAGCTGTAAACTCTTCGCTTTAAATTCTTAGCTTTTCCGACATAAATAATTTCTCCGGCCTTATCATAATAAAGATAACACCCCGGCTGTGACGGAACAAGTTTAATTGTTTCTTGCAAAGCTTCGTTCATAATAATATTATACATTAAAACGGGCGGACGATTTTCAATCGTCCGCCCGTCATAAATTTTTACCCGCAAAACCTATTCTTTAGTAAATTCTGCATCAATTACATCATCGTCTTTTTTATCTGATGCTGATTCTGAGCCTGCAGAGTTTGCATCACTATTTGCATCTCCGCCTTCTTTTTGTACGGCTTCATATGCTTTTTGTGAAATTGCAAACATTGTCTGCTGCAGCTCTTCTGATAATTTCTTCAATTCATCAACAGGTTTATTTTCATCTAAAGCCTTTTGAAGAGCTTCTCTGTGTTCTGTTAATTTCTTAACATCTTCATCAGAAATCTTGCCTTCAAAATCTTTTACGATTCTTTCAGAAGAAGAGATTAGAGAGTTAGCGTTGTTTTTAATTTCAGCTTCTTCTTTCTTTCTCTTATCTTCCGTAGCATTAGCTTCTGCTTCTTTAACCATCTTATCGATATCAGCTTCAGAAAGGTTAGAAGAGTTTGTAATCGTAATCTTTTGTTCCTTATTAGTAGCTTTATCTTTAGCAGAAACATTAACAATAC
>CALUSZ010000137.1 GCA_944323495.1 Candidatus Gastranaerophilales bacterium | reverse complement strand
TACTTCTTCTTTTTTTTTTTTTTTTACGCAAACTCAATTATTGTTAACCCTGATCCTCTTTATTATTACAGAAGCACAAATAACAATTCAGTAACCCAAAACTTATCATCAAAAGTTTTTGATATTTTTAAAGTCATCGACAAAATAGAAAATTTATTAATAATAACTAATAATTATGAGGCATATAAATATGCTCTTTTCCAGCACAAATACAAGCAGTATGCCCTTCTCTTTTTCAAGGCAAAAAAGGGATTAAGGGATGCTTTTTATAAAGAAATGCAGAATAGACTTATAAAATATGAAAGAGAGAATTTAAACCCCAAAATTTGTGAAAGGCTTACTTTATACGGAGTTTACAAAAATATTCTCAAACTAAACTCTCAAGAATTTTATGAAAAATATAACGGTAAATTTCAGAATACTAAATAACCCTGCCATATATAACCCTGTCAATACCCGCCAAATCCTTAATAATATTAATATCCCTAAAGTCTTTTTCCATAAGATCTTTAACCCCTATTGACTCATCAATACCCAGTTCAAACATGAGCCATCCGCCCTTATTTAAATATTTTGGAGCATTCTCAGTAATTTTTCTATAATACTCCAGCCCGTTTTCTTGCGCAAAAAGTGCCTCTGAAGGTTCATGCCGCACTTCCGGTTGAAGTTCCGTTCCGATAGGAATATATGGAGGATTTGATATTATCATATCAAATCTTTCTTCTTCTCGTATTTTTGAAAACAAATCAGATTTTCTAAAAACAGCCCTATTGTTTATACCCAATTTCGTCACATTATCAAGAGCAACCCTCAACGCATCAGATGAAATATCAACCCCAAGAACTACAGCATTAGTATTCTTTGCAATAGTACAAGCAATACATCCGCTTCCGGTTCCAATATCAAGAACATTTTTTACTCCTTCTTCTTTTATTAGCCCAATAGCTTTTTCTACAAGGATTTCTGTCTCATCTCGAGGGATTAAAACATCCGGGGTAACTTTAAACCACTCGCCCATAAAATAAGATTCTCCTATAATATACTGAACCGGCAGGCGGGTCGTTATTCTAACCTCGACCTTTTGTCTTAATACATCAAGCTGATTATCATTAAGAACCACCCCTTTGCACCTGTCCAACTCCGTATAATGGCAGAAATGCTCCAAAAGCATTTTTACTTCTACTTTTGCTTCATTTTCTTCAATACCGGCATCAGTCAACAATTTTGTAATCATCTGAATGTTCATTTAATATTCTCTCTATTTCGTTCCGCAAATCCAGCTTGGATAACTCTTCTACGTTCTTTTTCTCTATAGAATATTTTTTGCACAATCTATCATAATAGTAAAGCTGTTTTTTTGTAGGCTTCTCCTTTGACATCTTTACTTCCTGCAAAAATTTCCGTTTTTTCTTCTCAAACTCCCTATTTGCTTCGATTATAGGGCGTTGTTTTTCTTTATATTCATAATATCTGATACACTCTTTTATATAATCCTCTGTATCTTTTATAAACTCATTATCATCTATATACTCCGACAAAAACGGAAATCTAGAAGCATTGAGTTCCAAATAATATCTTTCATCCTCAAGAAATTTTTCTAAAATTTCTTTATATGATAACCCCAAATTCTGCTTCACTAACGCTCTTAAATAATTGCAAACCCCGCTCTTTTGAGTTTTATCAAAAGCGGGGTAAATTCTGTTTTTAATCTGGTACATTTAAACCATTTTCCTCTTTCCTTTTTCCGCTTGAATTGTCTACCACTTTAATAAGTCGTCGACACTAAACTTTTTACCGGCCTCATTATTAACAAATTTCATAAATTTTTCTCTCAATGGATTTGTTTGATAAGACCTGTGTTTTTCTTCCTCTTTATGTTCCAATTCATGATTAGTAATAACCGTAAACCTTTTTCTCTGTTCTGTTGTCATTTTCTTAAGCCTCTCTTTATAGTTAATTATCTCTTATGTATATATAAAGTATTTAACTATAAAAAAATTGCCTTTTTTCTTCTATTTTATTAAGAATTGTAACAAAACTTAAGAAAAATTTCAAATCTCTTAATATATCTAAACAACTTAATACTATAGCTTTATGGTTCTAAATATAGTAAAGTACTGATGAGAGCCATAATAAATTACAATAGAAACAAAATAATTCTCTAAATCATTAACTTCTAAATACGTTTGCACAGGAGTTTTTCTTTTTGTACTTTTAAAATTACCTATAAAGTCCAAAAATCCCATATGAACCTTTTGAGCAAATGTATATTTAGGTTTTGGAATATGCTCATCATAGAACATTTCCGGAGTATAATCTCTTTCGTAAACAGGAATAATATACTTTACAACACCATTTTGTTTAAAAAGTATAAACCAATTTCCTTCATGTTCACGCGGTGTCAACAAATAATAACCCGGCTCAATTGTAATAGTTTTAAAATATATTGGGGATATCAGCCGCAAAAGCGGATAAACTGACCACGTAGCATCTTTCAAATCATAATACTGTTCCGGATCAATATCGTGAAGATATGAAAATGTCGGAACTTCAAGTGAATTATATATTTGCGCATAATCTTTAGTTGGCTTAGTTTTTTCCGTCTGCGGAGGTATTACAATTTCATCTTCCGAATATTGTTGATACTCTTCATCATTATTATTCTCTTGAGCTGGCACAAACTCCTCTTCTTCATTCAAGCTATTCGGGTCTATATCATCATAAAACCCCGGAGGTGTTCCTGCATGACCGCCGTTATCAACAGGCTCTGCACTAACAGGCAGCAAAAAAATCAATAAAACAAAAAATAACAAGCTCTTTTTTAACATACAATTATTTTAATAAATCGTAAAAGAAAATCAAGTACAAAGACTACTTAACTAAAGTAGAAATAAATCTGATAGAGTCATCTTTTAGTTCTCTTACAAAGTCTCTTGCAATTTTAGAAAGAGGTCTGTTATCAATTTTATCGAAAATAGCATAAATCGGGTCGCCGCCGTTGTTAAATCTCATCTGCCTGTCTTGTTTATTCAAATAATATGTATGAAATCCTTCAGGTATTTCTAAAGCTCCTGCCGGTTTTTTGTTTCTTTCAATTGCATCGTATGTTTGTAACATTTTTATCACTCTCTCTATTAAATATCTCTTACATATATATAAAGTATTTATGTTTTAAAAAATTGCCTTTTTCCTTCATTAATATTAAGATATATTAAGAGAAACACAAATTTGTCAATATCTATGTTATAATAAATATATCTAGGATGATTTTTAAGAGGGTTTTACACATATGGCAGAACAAAAATTTAGAATTGGTGTCGGGTATGATATCCATGAGCTTGCTAAAGATAGAGAGCTTATAATCGGCGGAGTCAATATACCTTATGAAAAAGGTTTGCTAGGTCATTCTGATGCCGATGTTTTAGTACATGCAATAATTGATGCACTGCTTGGAGCTCTTGCAATGGATGATATTGGCTCTTTATTTCCAGATACCGATGATAGGTTTAAAGATGCCGACAGCCTTAATCTTTTAAAAATTGTTTATGATAAGGTGCAAACAGAGGGATATTGGATTAATAATATTGATACAAATATTATTGCGCAGGAACCTAAAATGATGCCTTATATTCCTAAAATGAAAGCTACATTAGCGCCTGTATTAGGACTTGACAGTACAGATATATCGATTAAGGCTAAAACCAAAGAACATCTTGATTCTGTTGGTAACAAACTAGCAATAGAATCACACGCAGTTGTATTGCTAGAAAGAATCGGCGGATAAAAAAAGAGCCTTAAGGCTCTTTTTTTATTTCAAAGCTACTGTCATATCAGCTTCAATACAAACTTTACCGTCTACATATCCAGTGCCATGACTCTTGCAGATAGGTCCTTTAGCCTTAATAAGTTCAATAACCATATCAAATCTGTCTCCAGGTCTTACTATATTTTTGAATCTTACATTATCAACACCTGCATAAAGAGTCAATTTACCTTTGTATTCAGGAAGACACATAAGAACAGGAGCAGAACATTGTGCCAAAGCTTCCAGCTGTAATACTCCAGGCATAACAGGATTTCCCGGAAAATGACCCTGGAAAAATTCTTCATTCATAGTAAGATTTTTGTAACCCTTTGCATATTTTCCAGGAATACATTCTGTAATCCTATCTACAAGCAAAAATGGATAGCGATGTGGAATCATCTCCATAATCTGCATTGTATCAAATGATAAAATTTCACCTTCTTTAATTTCTTCAGTCATACGTCTCTCCTTTATTATATTTTTACTAATTTATTTTTAAGAATTTGTGCAACTTTTGCATGTACCGCATGTCCAGCTTCTTTAGCCAGAATCTGTACCCGCATATTAAGCGGAGATACACCTGTAAGATAAAAATCTCCAATTAAATCCAAGATCTTATGCTTTACAGGTTCTTTTTCTGACCTAAGCTCTGTCGTAAAACCTACATCTTTAAGCCCAACAGTATTATCTATAGTAACACCCTTTGCAAACCCGAGCATCTGGAATTTCTTCAAATCTTTATAGAAACCAAATGTCCTCGCCTCTATAATTTCTTCCAGATTATTGTTATTCATTGTAACCCATCTTTCCGTTAAATCAGGATGATCATAATTAACGGCATAGGTAATTCTTAACTCCTTATCAGGTATAACAATAAGGCTGGTTTTGCCATTAAGGTAATAAACTGGTTCCTCGATTGTATATAAGTCTCTATTTACCCCCTCAATACCAGCTTTTTTAAATAAATCTACCCAAACCTTTGAACTCCCATCAAATATGGGCATTTCTACTTCTGAAAGGTAAACATCAATTGAGTCTATCCCACATATTGCACAAGCTGCAACAAAGTGTTCGCAAAGCATCACCTTGTATTTATAATCACCTAAAAGCGTTCTATGCTCTTTACTGCATAATGTTACGCAGTGCTCCGTTGAGCATAAATTTTCAATACAAACATTGAAGGGGGTTTCTGCACCTCGAGAAAAAATTCGTATATGACCACTCTGTGACGGTTTTATTACCACATCACAAAGCTTGTTTTTCATAAGACCTTTGCCAGATGTCCTTATCTCTGTTTTTATTGTCCCCATAATACCTTGCTATACCTTTGCTCCATCATTTACCCCTTCTTCAAAAGAACGAAGAAGCGGCTCATATTTTTTAAATTTGGCAATCAAATCACCTGCATCTTTAATTATCTTCAGCTGCTTGATAAATTCTTTTCTAGGAACAGCCGGAGCGCCTACCACAATTGATTTTGCAGGGAAACTCTTTGTTACACCTGCTTGAGCTGCAATAATAGTATCGTCACCAATACTTATATGATCTGCAAGACCAGCCTGACCAGCAATAACAACTCTATCACCAATTACACAGCTTCCTGCAATACCTACCTGAGATACTATCATACAACCTTTACCAATGCGGCAATTATGACCAATCATAACTAAATCATCAATCTTTGTATTATCACCTACAACAGTATTTTCAATAGTACCCCTGTCAATTGCAGTATTAGCACCAATCTCTACATTATTACCAATCTCAACAGAACCTATTGAAGGGATTTTGAAAATAACCTGTTCTACGTCATTTTCTCTAATCTCTCCATCTTTTCTTGCCTGTTCAATATTATTTGGATTTTCAGTAACAAAACTAAATCCATCTGCGCCTAAAGAGACCCCGTGATGAAGAATAACATCATTACCTACTTTTACTCTATCACCTATACAAACAGCAGGATGGAAGAAACATTTATTGCCAATAACAGCACCGTTTCCTATATAACAGTTTGCTAAAATCTTCGTATTATCTCCAATCTGCGCATTTTCTGCAACCACAACATTTGGACCAAGAGAAACATTCTGTCCGATTTTTGCAGAAGGATGAACAGTTGCTGTCGGATGAATACCTGAATTTACATGAGGTTCTTCATAAAACATTGTAATAAGCTTCATCATAGCCAAACGCGGACGTTCTACTTCAATAGTTGAGAATCCGTCTATATTTACACCCAAAGGAACAAGAGCGGCTTTTGCTTTTGTAGAAGAAAGATTTGCAATCTCCTCCTCTCCAAGAGCCAATGCCAGAGTATTTTCATCCGCTAAAAGAGGCGGAGCAATTTTAGTTATAGCAACATCTTTAGCTTTAGAAAGCATTCCGCCAGTAATTTGTGCAATCTGTTCCAATGTAAATGTTTTCATAAATACACTCCTTTATTATCCTAAACACTTATTAATTATATTAGTAGTAGATTTACCCTGAACAAATTCAATAAATTCTACCTTTATATTGTTCCTGACTACAACATCCCGCTCCGGAAGTGTTTCAAGAGTATAATCAGCACCTTTTGTATAAATATCCGGCTTTATCGCTTCCAGTAATTTTGCCGGAGACTTCTCTTCAAATAATACCACATAATCAACATATATCAAAGCATTTAATATTTCAGCTCTGTCCTGTTCATTATTAATAGGCCTATCCGCACCTTTTATAAGCTTTACAGACTTATCAGAATTAAGCATTACAATCGAAATATCTGCCAAAGATTTTGTCTTTTGCAGGTATCTGACATGACCTACATGCAAAATATCAAAACACCCGTTTGTCGCAGCAAAAGTTCTGCCTTCAGCCTGCCCTTTTCTTACAATATTAATAATTTCATTCTGCGAAACTAATCTTCCCAAACTACTTCTGCCCCCTAAATTTATCAAGTGCAATCTGAATAGAATCCTTTACCTTTTCAAACATATCAGCATTTGTCTGTATGTATATTTTTTTCTCAACAGGCATTTCTTTTGGTAAAACACCGATTGTTTCTGCACAATGTCTTGCTTTCTTCATCTTTCTATCTGTAGGTTTTATATTAATATTACCAGCAATTTTCTTAACATTCATTAGAATAACCCCATCTCTATAACTCTTTTACAAATTCTAACAGTATTCAAAGCCGCCCCGATACGTAAATTATCAGCGACACACCATAATGATATTCCATTATTAAACGCAAGATTCTTTCTTATTCTGCCCGCAAAAACAGGATTAACACCGGATGCATCACGTGTTGTAGGAAATTCATAAAGTTCCGGATTATCAATTACTTTTACCCCAAAAGAATTGGATAATATTTCCCGAACTTCATTCGGACTAACTGACTGTTCAAATTCAATATCCACAGCTTCACTATGTCCGTTAAACACCGGCACACGAACAGCTGTACAAGAAATCTTCGTACTCTCATTAAGATGAAGAATTTTCCTTGTTTCATTAACAACCTTCATTTCCTCTTTTGTATATCCATTTTCACAAAATACATCAATCTGCGGGATTACATTAAATGAAATTGGTTTTTTAAAACATTTATTTTCAAAAGGTTTTCCCTCCAAATTAGCAATTGTATCATCTCTTAACTCATTTATAGCAGCAAGCCCTGCTCCGGATACAGCTTGATATGTTGATACAATAAGTGTTTTTATTCCGAATTTCTTTAACGGCTCCAATACAAGCATCAACTGCGAAGTTGAACAATTAGGATTTGCAATAATCCCTTTATGCAGTCTTAAATCTTCATCATTTACCCCGGCTATTACAAGCGGAACATCTTTTTCCATTCTAAAAGCAGATGAATTATCAATAATAACTCCCCCCCGCTTGACAATTTCAGGAGCAAATTTTTGGCTTGTAGAACTTCCGGCCGAGGCCATAACAATATTTATATCGTCAAAAACATCCGGCTTCGCCTCTTCTACTATGTATTCTCTACCTTTAAAATTTATTTTAGAACCAGCACTTCTTGCGCTTGATAAGAACTTGATATCCTCAAACTCAATTCCAAGCTCTTCTGTAATCTTAGTTATTTCTCTACCGACAACACCTGTTGCTCCTAAAATAGCTATTCTTGGCTTTTTCATTGACTCTCCTTACAGTATATATTCTAAACCATATACAAAATCTTTGTATTCAAATGTATGTCTTACCGCTCTTAAAACACCGTCCATATAACATTCTCTATTCATAGAATCATGCTTTATAGTCAAAATTTGGCCGCTTGAACCAAATATTACTTCCTGTGAAGCAATATACCCGGGCATTCTAACAGAGTGTATATGTATATTATTATAAGACACTGCTCCCCTTGCTCCTTGTATATTTTCAACTTCAGGACAATTGCCGGAAGTAAAATCAGTATTTTCACCGGACATCATTAAGGCCGTCTTAACTGCAGTTCCAGAGGGCGCGTCCTTTTTCTGATTGTGATGAAGCTCTATTATTTCAGCATTCTTAAAATATTTAGAAGCCATCTGAGCAAATTTCATCATTAATACAGCCCCTGTAGAAAAATTCGGCGCTATCAGACATCCAACATTTTTTAACAGTGCAAGTTTTCTAATCTCTTCTATCTGCTCATCACTCAAACCGGTTGTTCCGATAACCATATTAATATTGTTATTCAAGCAGTAAAGCGCATTCTCATAAATAGATTTTGGCTGAGTAAAATCTATCAAAACATCTATTTCAACAGAATTTTTAGCATCCTTGATTGTAGCAAATTCGCCGTCTTTAATGTCAATCTTAGCAACAAGTGCCATGTCATTTGCAGCATCTACAGCTTTAACGACTTCCTGTCCCATTTTTCCATTTGCACCGCATACTGCTATTTTAATCATAAAATGCCCCTCCCAAGAGTCAAAGACGATTATACAATAAACATAAAAAAGAAAAAATGTAAAGATTTGTAAAAATTTTATATAAAAAGCGTTATAAAAATATATACTGTGGAATATATAAAGTATAATCTCTTTTCTTTATTTTCTCCTCCACTCCTTTATCTAACGAGAGTTAATGCCGCAAAAGATTGCGGCTTTTTGTTTGGGAATTTATGCAGGGTTCACAAAGAGCGGATAATATGCTATTATTAAAGTAACATAACGATATTACGTTATTACCGTGAGACCAAAATGAGAGCTTTGAGACTTCTTTTTATTTATTGAAGCAGGCTCCTAAATATTGACGTGCTTTGCACAGAAAGGAATAGCAAACGTGAGAGCAAAAATTTTGCGTGGATTTTCTCTAATGGAGATGATGGTAGTGCTTTTGATTGTTGCAATTATTGCAGCAGCAAGCGCACCAATGGTTACAAAGAAATTATCAAGAAATGCAGGCACTGGCGACAGCCCCTGGGTGTTTACGGGTTTAAACAACAGTATTGCGTATAATATGAACGGAAATAATAATTCCGCTGTTATTATAGGAACAGCTGCACTGCCTGACAGCCTTGAAGAATCTGTCAGATTATTTATTGATTCCGGTAATAACGCTGCTCACATTGCATTCGGAAATGGAGAAGAGGAACCTTTATTATTAACAGCAGATCCTGCACAAGGACGTATTGGCTTTTCTAATGAAGAAATACCAAGCAGGAGTATTGCGTTTGGAGTAAACCAGACAATTAATGGCGGAACAGAGGGAGGAACTATTCTGGGTTTTGGTTCAAGAATTAACGGCAATTCCCCGGTAGCTATTGGAGCTAACGCCTCCGCAACAACAAATAGTGTTGCAATTGGCGGGAATGATTGGGGCACAATAATGTACAATTACGAAATAAGAGTCAGATACTTACGTGGCCTCGGTTTTAAAAATAAAAATGTAACTGTCATGGCCGCCAATGATGAAGCAGCAAAAAGCGCAGCACTGTTAAGTGTCATATCAGCCAATAAAACTGCCACAGTACTTTCCAAGACACAGTGTTTTGGAACAGAAGCCTCCGGCTCTTCATCTACAGCTGTCGGACATTATGC
>CALUSZ010000136.1 GCA_944323495.1 Candidatus Gastranaerophilales bacterium | reverse complement strand
TATATGGAAGAGCCGTAGGTATAAGTCTCGATACTTACACCGAATGATTATGTCGTAACCCTGATGGATTTATGCCAGACGAAGCGCGGGATTTTTATCAACATGAATTATCTGGACAAAGTTCGTGTTGATTTAATCTATCATTTGCCGCTAAGTGAAGTAATTACAGATTTTTACGACCAGTTGAAATCACGCTCTAAAGGTTACGCAAGCCTTGATTACGAATTTGAGGACTATAAGCGTTCTAAGCTTATAAAACTAGATGTAATGCTTGCAGGAGAAGTTGTTGACGCTCTGTCTGTAATCTGTCACGAAGATAATGCATATTATATCGGCCAAAAACTCACTGAAAAGTTAAAAACTATAATTCCGCGCCAGATGTTTGAAGTTCCGATACAGGCTGCAATCGGCGGAAGAGTTATTGCAAGAACAAATATTAAGGCATTAAGAAAGAGTGTGCTTGATAAATGCTACGGCGGTGATATTACGCGAAAACGCAAACTCCTTGAAAAACAGAAAAAAGGTAAAAAACGTATGAAAGCCGTCGGACGCGTAGAAGTTCCGCAGGAAGCGTTTATGGCTGTTTTGAGTTTAGATGAAGAATAGATACAAAAAAGGTGCGTTTTAAATCAAACGCACCTTATAAACTTTTTATGATAAGAATGAACTATAGTTTTGCTGCATCTGTGCAATCGCCATTTCCATCTGATAGAACTGGTTTTCCAGACGAGATCTATAAGCTTCAATACTTGTATTCTGTTTTGTAATTTTTTCTTCCATTCTTGATATATCAGAATCAAGAGTCGATGTTTTTACATCGAAGAAACCGGTAGTTGCAGAAAGACTCTGCTCTACGGCACTTTCCATCATACTCAAAACCCCGTTTTCACCGGTAAGGATAGATTTTACAGAATCAGGATTTTCCTGCAGAGCTTCCAGGAATTTATCTTCATCCAAAGATAACTGGTAAGTATCAGTAGAAAGATTGTTTCCGTCTGCTGCACTTGTTGAAATGCCAATATCTGAAAGTAATTTATAAATACCGCCGTTTGTAGCATTGGAGCTTGTTGAATAGCTTCTTAAAGTGTTTGTAAGGCTTGTCAGAGATGTTTCACCGTGCAAATCGGCTCCAGATGCTGTAACCTCTTCTACCTTTGCAATAGCATCATTATATGCAGTGATAAATTCGTTTACGGCATCTACAAGCTGTGTTGTATCTTGTTCTACGCTTAATGTAGTCTGGCCGTCTTCTTCAGTATTTGCTCTTTTTAAGGTTAACGTTACACCGTCTATTCTTGAAATATCAGAAGTAACAGTATTTGATGTAGATACCATCTGAGTTCCGTTAACCGTGAATATTGCATTTTGTCCTAAAGTCTGTGCTTCAGTGTACATTTTTGATGAAACAAGATTTCCTTCATCGTCCCACTCAGAAGTTGTAAGTCCCATTACATCTGTAAAGTTACTTGTTCCTGCTTCAATATTAATATATGAAGCACCTTCTTTTGTTGATGTTATAGAGAGTTTACCTGTAGCATCGTCCCAGTATGCATATGCCTGAGCTTTATCATTGTTGTTAATTTCAGAGATTAATGAAGAAAGGGTTGTTTTTTCATCAATCGTAAATGTCGCATCACCAATTGTAAAAGTTCCAGCTGTAATCTGCTGATTAAATCCGGAATCTGCATCAGTAAGTTTTGTTGCAACAGTTGCTTTATATAATGAATTTGTAGAAGCATAACTTCCATCTTCTTGCTGCGTAAGCCCTATTAAGGAAGCCATATTTGAACTATCTGTTGTAGCACCTATGTTAATGCTGTCGCCTTCATTTTGAGCAGAAAGCCTTAATACCCCTGATTCATCTACTTCTGCTTTTATGCCGAAACCTGCAAGCTGTGCTTTTAAATCACCCAGAGTATCTGATGATTCAATATTAACAGTATGCTTTTGACCATTAACATATGTAGTCAAAGTTCCTTCACTAATACCTAGATTGGAAAGAACGGTATCGTCATCTGCAACAGCACTTGCGGCTTCTTTAGATGAAGCTTTAGTATATGTGGCAAGCTGTTCAACAGTTATATCATAATTTTGTCTTAGTGCATTGCTTGTTACTGTTGCAGTAAAAATATCTTCGTTAGAAGATGTTACAGTATTTTGTCCAAAAAGGTCAAATGAACCGCCGAATTTTGCATCAGTAAGTTTTTCTATTGCACTTCTTAGAGTTGAAAATACACTTCTCGTATCATTTAAAGTTGTTTTTACAGTCTGTAATGCTTTTAAATCAGTCTCAAGCGCTTTAACTTTTTCTTGTCGTACTGAAACAAATGCTTCTACCCATGAAGAGGTATCCAACCCGGAAACCAAACCGCTAAACGATATTGTCATAATAAAAATCCTTTTTTATGTTAATTGGTATATACTATTTATATTTATTATAATACATGTGTCTATTCTTTTCAACCCTATAAACAGATGAGATTGTTACATTTATTAATGTTTATGCTATAATTATTTTTGCTAATAGGAGAGGAATTATGTTAAAGAGAAACGCTAGTTGTGAATTAGAGCAGGAGCTGTTCAATAATGTTATTGAAAAAACTCCTGATTATATAAAGAATTTAGATTTACTTAATTTTGATAATGAGGGTGAATTTACTTTTACCCTAAAAAAAGAACATCTTTACCCGCATTCTGATTCAAATCCGGAAGGCTTGAATCTGCTGGAATGGTTTGCTAATTATGCAAAAGAAGCAAAAGTCTCAACGGCAGGTATTCGCGGACCTCAAAATATTATTTACCCGCAGGATACAAGATTCCCGATTAACTTAGTCGGAATTGTACTTGCAACTTTGGCTAAAGCTCTTGTTGCAAGAGAGAAATATAAGGAGAAAGATGTATTAAAACTTGCAGGTAGTGAAGTTAGATACAATTCTGATTTGTACCTTGATGCGATTGCACGTGTTCAGGCTGCACAGGGGATTAAGACTCTTGTGCCTCAAGGTAGAAAAACTATTCCTATTTGGCTTGCTTCATTTCTTGCTTTTAAGCTTGATTTAGTAGGCGGAGAATACATTACGTCAAGCCACGGAATTTCTGTTAAGACTGCTACTAAAGATTTGAATTCGCAGGGAAGCCAGTATTTGCCGGAAGAATCTATGGAATTTGTTGACAAAATTCAGCAAATCTTTGATAAGGTTGAAAAAGAAGGCTCTTATAAGATTAAGATCGCTGCAAAAAATGATTCACTTATAGATGAAACTATAATGAGCAAATTAAATGACGGAATAGATTTGTATGTGGATTACCTGAAGTCCGGTGTTGCACAAAATCTTGATGGCGTTAAGAAAATGAAATCAAAACTTTTTGTAGAATGTGTAGGCGGCTGTGCATATAGAACGCTTAGCCGTGTTTTAGAAAAGTTGGGAATTTTAGATAAATATGCCTGGAATAATACAGAAGAAGATCCGTTCTTTCACTCAATCGGGAAATATGATACTGACCCGAAGGGAAATAGGATATTTTACGATTATTCCGTTGATGCGACTGTTGTTGCAAAACGTCCAAACGGAGAAAAATTCTTCCCTGTAATAGAATCTATGAATTATGAAAAGGTTCTTGCAGATTATCCGCTTGGTACGGTTGTTTTGATTACGGATCCTGATCACGACAGGCTTACGGTATGTCAGATAGAAGCTGCAGGGAACGAACCGGCGCTTGAAGAATATGGAATTTCTTATATTAAACTTGATGAAAACCGTATTTTGACTGTTTATAGCGCAAATCAGGCATTTTTGATGCTTATGAATTACAGAGTTAAACAGCTTAAAGCACAGGGTAAATTCAAAAAACACCCGCGCTTTATGATTAAGACCACAGCTTCTGCTCTATCCTGGGACGAGTGGGCTAAAGCTCATGGAATCAAGGTGGTTAATGTGCCTGTAGGATTCAAAGAAATTGCTAATATTATGAAAAAAGTTGAACTTCAAATCAAAAATAATCCGGATAAAGAAGTTGTCGTTGATGATGTATTCGGAAACTCAATTAACCTTGGAGTTCAGCCTCGCTTAATTTTCGGCGGAGAAGAATCCGGCGGAATGATTATGGGCTCTGAAGATTTGATAGAATCGCTTGCAGGAAGAAAAGCTATTGCAATGAGGGAAAAGAGTGCTACAGAGGCGATTATCGTTGCTTCTTCTCTTGCATCTAAACTCGAGGAGGATAATAAGACTCTATCAGAATATTTAACAGAAATTTTTGATGAAAATAATATAAGAGCAAAATACGATGTAAGAGAAGATATTTCTTATTACAACGAATCAGAACCTGATATTGAAAAGCTCAAAGCTGCAAAGGTTGAGGGTGAAAAACAAAGAACCAAGAATGACCTGTTTTATCTTTCACTTGCAATTGCTATAAGAGAAGGGGTTGCGGATATTGAATCCGTAAAAAAAGTTTTTAACGGTGCTTTTGCAGAATTAAACTTCGATAACCTCAAGTCTGTTAAATTTGTCGGTGACGGCACTTATATGCTCTTTAATGATAAGTATATAGAAATTCGTCCTTCAGGCACAGATGCTAAAACAAAGGCATATGGCGGAGGAGAGAATCTGAAAGATATTGAAAAATTTGCCCGTGTTCTCGGAAACTACTCTGGAGAGAGAACAGAGCTTCATAAAGAATTGATTTCTGATGAGTTCTATAATAATTCTAAGGATAAGGCGATGGATTACTATCTTCAGTTTGTAGAAAAAGATGCAAATAATGAAGTGTTTGTAATTCCGGAGTATAAGTTTTAAATCTATGAAGGAAAGCTGGTTTAAATTATCTGATAAAATAAGGTTTTTGCTCATCGGCGGATTTAACGCCGGTGTGTCATACCTTATATATTCAGCAATATGCTTAATATTGGGTGAAGGGGCTTATCAGATAGCACTAGCTCTTGCCTGGGCAATATCTTCTGTTGTTTCGTTTACGACACAGAAATTTCTTGTGTTCAGAGGTAAAGGCAACTGGGCAAAGGAATATTTGAAATGCTGCACGACCTGGGTTTTCAGTTATCTTATAAATGCGGGACTTCTGGAGCTTTTAGTTAAAATGCTTCATTTGAATGTTTTTGTAGCACAGATTATCGCAACCCTTGCCGCGGCTGTATTTACTTATTTTCTGTTCAAGAAATTCGCATTCAGGGTAAAAAAAGTTTAAAGTTTCCATTTTCTGCGCAGTCTGAGGATTGTATTTCTGTTTTTCATATCAGTTATTGCAAAATCAACTGCCTCTCGTAATCTTTGCGTACTTTTTCCCGGCTTGAAGGCAATACCGTATGGCTCTCTTGAATAACGTTTGGGGAGAAGCTTTACGGAGTTATCTTCAAACGTAAACGTACTTAAAATTGTATCATCTGAAGTCAGGGCATCAATTTTTCCGGCTTTTAGGGCTTCGTAAGCTACATGGTAATTTCTAAACCCGATGATTGTAGCGTTAGGAGCAAGTGTCAGCATATTTTTTTCAGCGGTGGTTCCAAATACAACGCCTACATTTTGCCCAGCAAGATCAGCAATAGATGTAATCCTGCTGTTTGATTTTACCAAAAGCGCTTGTCCTGCATAATCATAGGGTATAGAAAAATCAATTATTTCCTGCCTTTGCGGGGTAATTGTAACTGTTGCAATTACCATATCAACCTCGCCGGTTGAGACTTTAAGCATTCTGTTTGCAGGTGTTACAGGATAAAACTCCACGGCATTAGGGCTTTTTAAGATGTAATATGCTATATTTCTTGCTAAATCCGCGTCATATCCTTGGATTTCCCATTTTTCATCATAAAATCCGAACGGTTTTGAATCAGTGTTAATACCTACTTTAATCACTCCGCGTTTTTGTATTTCCTGATATAAATCAGGTTCTTCATATTTTTCGGGTGCAAAGATAAAGAAATAGACACCAACCATTATAAGAAAAATTGTAGTAAGAATTATTGCAAGATTTCTCATTGTGCTAATTTAGGTTTCCTTCCGCAGGATTTGTCTTCGTCGCAATATCCGAGTCTTTCGCATTTTGGAACGAGATAGGATTTGAGCCAGGGTTCTTCCTTGATAAGTTCATCACACATCATCTTAATCATTGTTCTAATCTCGTACTGTGCTCTTGTACATAGTCTCAAATTAGCTAAATGAATCATCTCTCTCAAATTCAAACTTGCAACAATTGAGCTTGCGGCCGCATTCGGAAGTACTGCTCTTGCGTCCTCTGCTGGAATTCCGGCTTCAGTAAATTCACAGTACAGTTTTGAGATTTCGCCCATAAAATCAACAAATTTTGCTTTCAGCTCTTCATTTTTTAATATTGTAGGCGGAATAATATAATCAAATTGTCCTTTTTCTTTTACATATCTTTGAGATTTTTGCGAAAAAGACATATGCCTGTGTCTTACAAGCTGGTGTGTGCATGCTCTTGATACATTTGATATCGCAAAAGTTACCTGAATATGTTCGATTGTGGAATAATGTCCGGACGAGATTACCCTCTCAATCAAATTAAGCATTTTTTCTTCGTCATCAGTACTGTTATAAATTTCATACGGACTCAATGCACTGTAACAGGTTCTGCACGCCGTATAAATAGTTTTCAGCATATTGTCTGGTTTTGAAATCAAATTCACAACCGGTTTATTATTCTCTTCCATAGCTCCCTTTTCCTATTAATTACATAGACGTTGTTGCAAATGAAGCAGCTTCTTCATACGGATTTTCAACTCCTGCAGCTTCTGCAGCTTTAAAAGCTGTTTCAAAAGTTTTATCAGAGTTTTCTGCTATTTGCGGATTTTCTAACAAAGCCATAAGGTCATGCTTTACATCATCAGCACCCTTAAACAACATTGAACGTCCGAGTGCTTCTGCTTTCGGGTCAGAAAAATCACTAATCTTTGCTGTTTCAGGTTCTTTGACTTCCGGTGCCGGTTCTTGAGCAGGTTTTTGTATCCCGCTGTAGTTTACCTGATTAACACTAAATTTTGGACCATTTACTTCACTCATGTTGTGTACCTCGCTTTATTTATTCAATTATATCATATTCTGAAATTTATCAACCATCCATTTGTTCTAAAACGCATAATTAAATTTTTTTGCTAGTAAATCGAAAAATTTTTACAAAAATTTACTAATTTCACGTTTCAAATAATTTTTTGTAAATGGCCTGTCCCATTTTGAATACAGTTTTACAGACATTGTAAGAATTTTATTATCAGCGCATAGCATGCTTATTCTTTTATTTTTATAATCACATCCGGTAATACTTCCTGCTTTTTTATGTTCTGTATTGTTTTCGTTTATTTCAAGAGAATCAGGAGAAACTGCAAGGCAGGTGTTGTTGTGGTAAAAATAAGCCTCTGCCCACGGATATATTGCTCTTATAAGTGCATGATTCTCTTCTGCTGTTTTATTCTTGAAATCCAGCTCTAAGCCTTCCGGATGGGAATAATAACTTGCCTTGTCCTCTCTCTGTGTAAGCGGGATTATGATATCTTCTCTTAATGCTTTCAAAAGTTCGCATACAACTCCTCTTGCAGTGAGGACTGTCCGGTCTTTTAATGATTTTCCGGTATCAGAGGGATAAATTTTTATTTCTTCCTGCGCTAATATAGCACCGGTGTCATAACCTTTGTCTATAAGATGAAATGTTACTCCGCTTGTCTGTTCCTGATTTTTTATTGTCCAGAAATAAGGATTTGGGCCTCTATATTTGGGTAGCAGTGACGGATGAGCGTTAATAGATGCAATTTTAGGGATATCATAAATTTCTTTTTTAATCTTTTCGCCCCAGGAGCCGACCAGAATTATATCGGGATTAAGTTTTAAAAGAGCTTTCTTAAACTCATCTGTATTTACTCCTCTGGCTTCAATTTCAGGAAGGTTATAGCTCTTTATATAATTATGTTCCAATGAAGGGTTCAGGGTGTCTTTAATTTTTCTTATTATCGGATGGTATTTTACTCTTTCCTGTCTTAATACACCTACGATTTGGCAGTTAGCGTCAAGCGCTCCTGCTATAAGGTTTGTAAACATTGTTCCGTATCCGATAATAACTACTTTGAGCATGAAATTATATCCCTTTCGATTTGCTGTTTTAATTCATCAAGTGATTGGAATTTTATCTCATCCCGAATTTTTTTTAGAATTTCTATTTTTATATTTTTCTCGTACAAATCACTTTCAAAATTTAGAATATGCGCTTCAACTACAGGTTCAATTGTATTATGCACTGTAGGTTTCATGCCCCAATTAAGCACCGCCCGTTTCCCTTCAATTCTTGCGGAATAAACACCGTAAGGTATTTTTACGATACTTTCAGGGTATTTTATATTGGCAGTCGGAAATCCTATTGTTCTTCCGAGCTGTGCACCTTTTATAACAGTTCCTTCAAGCAAAAAATTACTGTTTAAAAGAAAATTCGCATATTCTACATTTCCTTCTCTTAAAAGTTTTTTTATAAAAGTTGAGCTCACAATTTCACCATTTATTTTCAAAGCCGGTGTGCAAAAATATTTATATCCGTATTTATCTTGATTTTCTCTAAGAAATTCCGCATTACCTGTCTTATTTTTCCCAAATGTATGATTAAATCCGGTTGAAATAGAGGCAGGAGAAAAATTTTTTTTCAAAAACAGGAGATATTCTTCTGCAGTAAGATTAGCTATTTTATTAAATTCAAGTTCAATAACTTCTCTTACTCCCATGCTTTTAATCTTTGCCGCAGATTCTTCTCTGGATAAAATGTATTCATACTCGCGGTTAAAATATTTTGCAGGGGATTCTTTAAATGTAATAAGTGCGGTATTATCGGAAAATTCCAATGCAGAATTAATCACCGCCTGATGAGCAATATGAACCCCGTCAAAAAAACCTAAAATTAAACTTTTCTTCATACCTTTTAAGCAATAACGTTAAGTTTTCCGCCTAAAATTTGATTATGGCAAAAAGTCTGCCATTCATTAATATTGTCGTAAACCTGGGGTAATTTGTCTGCAGAAACAGTTTTTTTATTATTATAAGGAGTTAAAGAATTAAAAGAAGTATCTCCAATAGTTTCACTAGAACGATTATTATAAAAAGGCATGTTAGCACTCATATTATAACCGTGATTATTAACTGATATTGCAGAAACTAGCATAGTCACCCCTTTATTATGTACAAACAGGCATTAATCTGCCTACATATGAATTCTACCACATACTTTTTTTTTGTGCAATAACTATGTTGGGGAATTTAAAAATTTTATCCGGTACTCTCTCTTTTTATGCTAAAATATGTTTATTAGTAAATAAGGGAATAGAATATCATGAAAATGTCAAAATTATTCGTTCAGACTTTAAGGGAGTATCCTTCGGACGCTGAAGTTATATCACATAAAATGCTTGTAAGAGCTGGATTTATAAGAAAACTTACTAGCGGAGTGTATAATTATCTGCCGCTTATGTGGAGAGTTTTAAAGAAGATTGAAAATATTGTACGTGAAGAAATGGATTCAGCGGGCGCACAGGAACTTTTAATGCCGTTTGTGCAGCCAAAAGAACTCTGGGAAGAGTCCGGCAGATGGGAAGTTTACGGCAAAGAACTTATGCGGCTTAAAGACCGTCATAACCGCGAAATGTGCTTAGGGCCTACGCATGAAGAAATTATTACGGCAATTGCAAGGGATGGCTTAAAATCTTATAAACAACTCCCTGTAAATCTTTATCAAATTCAATCGAAATTCCGTGATGAAGTAAGACCGCGTTTCGGACTCCTAAGAGGGCGCGAGTTTATTATGAAAGACGCTTACAGCTTTGATATGACGCAGGAAGGGCTTGAAAAAGAGTATGAAAATATGGCTCAGGCTTATACAAGAATCTTTAAAAGATGCGGGCTGAATACTAAAATGGTGCAGTCGGATTCAGGTGCAATCGGCGGAAGCGTAAGCCATGAATTTATGGTAATTACTGATACAGACGCCGGAGAAAATGATGTTTTCTACTGTGACAGCTGTGATTATTCCGCTAATTCAAATCATGCCATTTCAAAGCTTCCGGAAGTTAAGATAGTTGGAGATTATACAAAGGCTGAAATTGTTGATACTCCTGATACTCACTCAATCGAAGAATTGTGCGGATTCTTGAATATTCCCGCAACATTAATTGTAAAAACTCTTGTCTATATAATCGATAAAAAACCTGTATTAGCGTTAATTAGAGGCGATAAAGCTGTAGAAGAGACAAAACTAATGAACGCATTCGGCGGGACAGATATCAGAATTGCAACCGCAGGCGAAATCGAAGAAATGATGGGGTAAATGGAGGGGTAAATGGTTTTGAGGCTGAAAAAGGATTCATCGGACCAAACGGCTTGAAGGAATATAACGGTTATCCGATTACCGTAATCGCTGATGAGACCGTAAAGGATATGAAAAACTTTGTAATCGGGATTAACCAAAAAGACAAACATGGTGTCGGATATAACTGGGGAGCTGACGTTAAGCTTCCGGAGATAATTGCTGATATAAGGCTTGTTGAAGCCGGAGAACTTTGTCCTCAATGCGGAAAACCGTTAAAAGTAACACGCGGAATTGAAGTCGGAAATATTTTCCAGCTCGGTACAAAGTATTCTGCACCAATGAATGCTGTTTATACTGATATAGACGGTAAGGCAAAACCGTATATTATGGGCTGTTACGGCATAGGTATTTCAAGAACTGCAGCCGCTGCAGTAGAAGCGCATTATGACGAGCACGGAATTAAGTGGCCTCTTGCTATTGCACCTTATCATGCAATCGTAATTCCTGTAAGCACCAAAGATGAATTACAGATGAAAGTTGCAAATGATATTTATACAACACTCAAAAAGCATGGAGTAGAAGTTGTTATAGATGATAGAGACGAGCGTGCAGGAGTTAAGTTTAAAGATGCGGATTTAATCGGATTTCCATATAGAATTACCGTTGGAAAATCAATAACAGAAGGACTGGTTGAATTCAAAATTCGTGAAAGCGGTGAAACTTCAAATATCAAACCTGAAGAAGCTGCAGAAATAGTTGTAACAGCAGTTCATGAACTCAAATAACGGAGCATAGATGACGTCATCATATACAAGGAAAAAAAATACAACAACAGAAGATTTAGCTCACTTAATGCCTCAAAACATTGATGCGGAAGAAGCTATCTTAGGTGCAATTTTGGTTAACCCGAATTGTATGAACAAAGTTGTAGAACATCTTAAACCGGACTCATTCTATAAACCTGCGCACAGGTATGTATATGAAGCAATGCTTGAACTGTATAACAGTGAAGATAAGCTGGATATTGTAACGGTTTCCGATGTTTTGAATATGAACCAGAAGCTCGAACTTGTGGGCGGTCGTGCTTTTATAAATGATTTGAGCTATAAAACCATTACAACAACAAACGTTGAATATTATGCCAAAATCGTTCAGGAAAAAGCGATAAAGCGCTCTTTGATTAATGCCGGCTCTGAAATTGTATCTGCAGGGTACGATCTTAATCCTGTTGAAGAATCTCTTGAACAGGCAGAAAAACTTATCTTTGATATAGCTTCACAAAAAGCTTCAAACTCTTTATCTCCGATAAGGAATTTGGTTTATGATACATATCAGGAATTGGAAGAAAGAGCTAATAACAAAGGCAAGTTAACCGGTATCCCAACTGGGTTCTATGATTTGGATATATTGACTAACGGGCTTCAAAAATCAGACTTGATAATCCTGGCTGCACGTCCTGCGATGGGTAAAACAGCGTTTGCATTGAATATAGTACAAAATGTTGCTCTAAGAGCGAATACTCCGGTTGCTGTTTTTTCTCTAGAAATGTCCAAAAAGCAACTTGTTCAACGACTTTTAGCATCAGAGGCAGAGGTTGATACGCAAAGGCTTAAGACAGGAAATCTTCAGGCGAAGGATTGGGAAAAACTTGCTCTTGCATCAAGTAATATATCAGAAGCTCCTATTTACATTGATGATACAGCAGGATGTACGATTACGGATTTGAGAGCAAAGTGCAGGCGACTTGCGATGTCTGAAAAGAATCTGGGATTAATCGTAATCGACTATCTGCAATTGATTGAAGGAACCGGAAGAGAAGATAGAATGCAGCAGATTTCAAGTATCTCGAGAGGTTTGAAAATCTTAGCAAAAGAATTGAATGTTCCGATAATTGCATTGTCACAATTATCCCGTGCGGTCGAGAGCAGAAACGATAAGCGCCCGATGCTTTCAGACCTTCGTGAATCAGGTTCTATTGAACAGGATGCCGACATTGTAATGTTTATATACAGAGAAGACTATTATAAAAATGCCAATGAAGAGGAAGAAGCTGCAGAAAAGGCCGCTAATAAGGGTACTGCAACTATAATCATTGCAAAACACAGAAACGGGCCTGTCGGAGACGTGAACCTGTTATTCCAGGGAAGCATTACTAAATTTAAAAACCCTATTAAAACGGATGTATTTTAAAAAACTGAAAGGGATGGTATTTGTCATATTTATCAATAATATTACTTGCTATAGCCTTATCAATAGATGCGTGCGTGGTTGCTTTTTCATACGGGCTTGTGTTTAATGAAAAACGTTTGAAAAATTCCCTTTTGCTTGCATTTTCTACCGGTTTTTTTCAAGGTTTAATGCCTTGTTTAGGTTATTTTTTAACAGGGTTTGTTAAAGAGTATATTGAACCTTACTCAGGATTTATTGTTTTTCTGATTTTTGTATACTTAGGAGTTAAGTTTATAAAAGAGGCTTTTGATTCCGAGAGTGAAAAACAGCTTTGTATTGATTTTAAATGTCTTATTTTAATAGGAATTGCAACCAGCATAGATGCATTTTCCGCGGGAATTTCGCTTTCTCTTTTCGGCAATAGGATTTTAAAGCCTGCATTATTAATCGCTTTAATAACTTTTATCAATACAATCGTCGGTTTTACAATCGGCGGTAAGTTAAGACATATGCCGGTTAGAAACTTAGAAATATTCGGCGGTTTGGTCTTAATTTTTCTCGGTATCAAGGCTCTATTTTAATTATTCTTTAATCGCGCCTTCCATTGGATTATTCACCAAGTATTTTTTGCCCAGAATAAAAACTAAAATAACCGGCACCGAGCATATGCATGCTCCGGCCATTAATTCTCCCCATAATGTTAATTCTCTGAAAGATCCCTTAAATATGGCAAGTCCGACTGCGAGTGTTCTCATACTTTCGGAGTTTGTTACAATCAAAGGCCACATAAAACTATTCCAGCTTGTAACAAACGTGAAAATTGATAATGTTGCAACCGCAGGTATAGCACAGGGAAGAGCAATCTTAAAAAATGTTTGAAGAGGGTTACATCCGTCTATTTTTGAAGCGTCTTCAAGTTCTGCAGAGAATTCAAGAAAATACTGCCTCATCATAAAAACCCCAAAGCCTCCGAAAATTCCCGGTATTATCAAAGCCTGGTAAGTGTTTATCCATCCGAGCCGGCTCATAAGCCAAAATAAAGGAACTATATTGACCTGTGGCGGTACCATCATAGTAAGTATTATTATAAAAAATAAAATATCCCGTCCCCTAAATTTAAATCTGGCAAAACCATATCCGGCAAGTGCAGATATAAATACTTGTCCTATAGTTGTAAAAAGCGCTACGATAAGACTATTTAAAAAATATTTTACTACAGGTATAGAGTCAAAAACATTTTTATATGAAGCAAGGTTCAAGTTAATGTTTTTGTAATTAGTAAAAATTTGTTCTTCTCCGCTCAAAGATATTAAAACCATTGCAAGAAACGGTATCAGCATTGAGACTGCGGTGAGAATAAGAATAAGATAAAGGACAAATTTTTTCATATAATAATTTTATTACATTCAGGGAATAAAAAAAATATTTTTTTATGTTTTGATAATAGTATGAAGTACAATCCTAAACTGGACAAATTTCTAAATTCCTCTGCACTGTCAGCCGCGATTTTTTTGGCAAGCGGGGGATATAAGACATATAAAGATTATCATTATTCTGATAAAAAATATAAGAATAGATTTTTAATAAAAGATACCGTAGTGCTTTTAGGAGCTTCAGCAGGATTAACGGCAAATCATTTTGCGTCCAAAAAAATAGCCAAAAGCCCTCTTTATGAAAAAGCTGTTACACATATATCAGATAAGATTAATAATGCTAAATATAATGCATCTCTTAAATATACCAAATCTATAGTCAAAGAGCTAATATCAGGTTTTGCATCAACAGCATCCGGAATTCTTGGGGCTCTTGGAGCTGATTATTTGCTATCGAAAACAAAATTTAAACAGCCCCAAAAAAATACTCAAAAGCCTCCCAAAAATCAACTTAAACTATATGTCGACAGTAATTTGGATAAATTCAGTGATAAAAAAACAAGAACTGTAATTTATTCAAGTATAACAGATATGCCGGCTATGAAATTTGTATCCTCAAGCCTTATTGGGGCGCAGGCTATAGAACTTGCAAAAGAGCGGGAGTTTGAAAAAAGGTTTCAAAATACAACCCGGTATCTTGTAAATGATACTCTGGTTCCATTATTTTTTCTTTCAACATCAAGCGCCTTAACTAAAAATCTTAAACCCGCAGTAAGGCTCCCTGTAATATTTAGTGTGCTGACAGGCGGAACTCTATTATTCAAAAAATTCTTGGAAAAATAATTTTAATGTAAATTTTTATGAAAATCGTATATACTTTTAAACCTATTTTTAAAACATATGATACAATCAAACTTAAGTTATGAATGTAGGCGCAGTAAATAACATATCATTTAATGCAAGAATACAGTTTAACAACAAAAGAAGCCAAAAAACTGTAAACAGATTTTATTCGCTCTACAGAAACGCAAAAGCAGGTACAGCTCTTTGTCTCAAACGGTCTTTTACTCTTATAGCTTGTTTTCCTGCAATATTATCAAGGGTTTTAAAAGTAAAAAACAGTATAAAACTACCATCCTAGAGTGTGAAAAGGACAAATGAAAGGGGACAAAACAAATGAAAATTAATGCTATTGGTGTAACAACATTTTCTGCAAAATCACAGCTTGTAAAAAAAGCCGCAGCAGGTTTGATGACAGCAGCAGGTGCAGGGCTTGCCGCTGATACCTTTGTAAAAGGCCTGTCTAAACCGGATAAAGCAGTAGAAGAAAATATCGTCAGAGGAAATGATGAAGGCTGGAACCCTTGCGATTCTTTTATTGATGAGATGTGTGATGTGCCTGAAGATCAGCGTGAAAAATCTAATTGTGACTGTAATTGTGACTAGAGATGATGATACTTCCGATTTCAAATAGTGATAAAACAAAATATTCAGGAGGGCAAAGCTTTAGAGCTTTAGCCCTCTTGTCCTCTTTAGATAAAAACTATAAGAGGATTAATATTAATTCGCCTGATTATATTAAATATATATATAAATTGTCAAAAAGTATGTGTAGTCGGGTTTGTGAAATCAATGTTGAATCAATGGCTTTGCAAAATATAGTAAAGAGTAATGAGCCAGCAATTTTTATTATGAACCATACCAAAAACCAGGCTAAAGATATAGATGCTGCGATATTTTTTAATACATTGCTTTATCGTGAATATTTGTATAACGGTTCAGCCGGCAATTGCCCAAGAAGTAAAATTATGGCCAGTAAAGGTTTTGTTAAAAGAGCCGGTGAAAATGGCTCAGAAAAACTACAATGGTTAGGAGTGGTTCCGGTAAGTGCTTCATTAAAAAAAGACGGAAAAAATTATAATGCAGTTGTTCTTAGGGATTTAATTAATGAGTTTGCAGAGAATAAAATAAATATCTTTTTGTTTCCGGAAGGAGCACTTGCTGCATTAACGTTCTTACCTGCAAATTATAAATTTCAACCAGGCGTTTCATCTATTGTAAAAAAGACTCTGGAAAAAGTTGGGAAAGTAAAAGTTGTTCCTTTAGGTTTTGCACATAATCGTGATACATCTTCTATTCATATAGGTGAACCAGTCTATTTTAAAAAAACAAATACGGGATATACTGCAAGCAGAGGGAATGCTGATTCTGAATTTTTTGACAAATCTTTTGCAAAATTTTATCCTGATGTAGGAGAAACAGCGATTACAGATAACGGCAAACTCGTGGAGGCTAATAACATAATTCCTTATATTTCAGGAATATTATTAAAAAATCTGGAATGTTGTAAAAAAGAGGCAAAACAAGATTTACATAATTCAAAACCAAAGGTGTATGTAATATGATAAACATTTCTGCAATAAGATATAAGCTTGAATATCAAACTCTTAAATTTATAAACAGAAATAATTCTAAAACAAGGATGTTTCAGCAGGAAGGTTTTGAATTTTTGCAGGGGAGAGTCGACAAGCTTCCTGTAGAAATGGTATTTCGCCCGAGATTTATAACTCAATCAAGCTGTGTAAAAGTTTTTGATAAGATTTACTTGTTTATTTCAAAAGCTAATTTGTATAAACCGGCTTCTGAAAAATTTGATTCATTTTTTCATGAAATTGGTCACTGGCTTCATTTTCAAGATCTGCCTCCCAAAAACGAACGAAAAGCCATATGGTCAGAAAGTGATACAGAAAAAATTAAGAAAGATGTATCGGAATACTCCGTCAGTACCGATGACGGACGAGAATTCGTAGCAGAAGTCTTTAAAGGGCTTGTAAAGGGCAAAAAATACGATGACTACATAATGTCTCTTTATGAAAGGCTGAGAGGTCCCAAAGTAAGACAATAAAAAAGAAGCTGTATAAGCTTCTTTTTTTAAATGGTCGGGATGACACGATTCGAACGTGCGACCCCTTCGTCCCAAGCGAAGTGCGCTACCAAGCTGCGCTACATCCCGACAACTATTTAATTTTCAATGCGCTTGCGCATTCCAATCTTACTGTAAACAAATTTATAAATCAAGATACAAGTTTTATTCTTTGATGTATAATAACCGTAAGATGACAAAACTAATGAGTCTGAGACAAAATACTATATCTGCAGAAGCACTTGTTAATACATTATTAAAACTCGGCGTGGAGAGTATTTTCGGCTATCCGGGCGCGTCCGTGCTAAGTATATATAATGAACTTTCTAAGGTGAAGAAAATAAAACATTACCTTGTAAGGCATGAGCAGGCTGCAGTGCATGCTGCAGAAGGTTATGCGAGGGCAAGCGGGAAAACCGGAGTTGTTCTGGTAACATCAGGCCCCGGGTTTACCAATACTATAACAGGAATTGCTAATGCATATGCAGATTCGACACCACTTTTAGTACTTGCCGGACAGGTGGCAAATGCTGATAAGCCGGGTAAAGTGTTTCAAAGTGTTGAAATACCGGCTATAGTTCAAACCTGTTCTAAAAAGGTATTTGTTCTTCAACAAGATGATGATATTGAAGAGATTATAGAAAAAGCTTTTTATGAAGCAAACTTTGGGGTGAAAGGCCCGGTTGTGGTTGTACTTCCGAGAAACATGCTCGAAGCTGAACACAAACCTAAAAGACAAACATTCAATTTTGAACAAAATGTTAATATGGATTTTTCTGGTGAGATTGAAAAATTTAAAACACTTATTAAATCAGCCAAAAAGCCGCTCATCTTAATCGGAGGTGGATGTATTAATGCCGCTTCGGAAGCAGAGCGTTTAGCTGCAAAACTGCAATGCCCTGTGGTGTCTACACTTATGGGGATAGGTATTTATCCTTCTGAAAATAGTCTTTATCTGGGTATGATTGGGCTTAACGGAACTGATACTGCTAATTTTGCTTTAAATGAGTGCGATTTATTAATATCTCTGGGAGTATCTTTTTCAGACAGGTCTACTTGTAAAAAAAGGGAATTTGCAAAAAATTTTAAAGTTGTAAATATAAATATCAAACCTTCTTCAAAACATCTTGAGCTGGAAATTCTGGCTGATGTTAAAGAGTTCTTAAATGTTTTTTTGGCCCAAGGAGAAGATATTACTCCAAAATCAAAAAAACTCCTTTCAGCAATAGATTCAATAAAAGATGATTGCATTATGGTAGAGGATGATACTAAAGTGCTGCATTCATCCTATGTGCTTAAAACAATCTCAGAATTTACAAAATATTATGAACCCATTGTTGTAACAGATGTGGGACAGCATCAGATGCTTACTGCACAGTTTTTTAACTTTAATAAACCTCGTAAATTTATAACTTCAGGAGGTTTAGGAACTATGGGGTTTGGGCTTCCTGCTGCGATAGGGGCACATATTGCAAACCCTAGAAATCTTATTTTAAATATTACAGGTGACGGCTCATTTCAGATGAATCTGCAGGAGCTGGCAACATGCAGGGAGCACAATATTCCTGTTAAAATTATAATAATGAATAACAGCTATCTTGGAATGGTTAGAGAACTGCAGGAAAAAATTTATAATAAGAGATTTCAGGTCGAAATGATTAATCCGGACTTTACTAAAATTGCTGAAGCATATGATTTATTTGCAATAAGTGTTACAAAAAAAGAAGAACTCATACCTGCCCTGGAAAAAGCCATAAATCACGAAGGTACGGCAATCGTAGATGTTGTAATCGACTCTTTTGAAAACATTTAAAACCCCGCTCCTAAATAGAACCGGGGTTTATTAATCCTTTTAATCCTTTTCCTTTTTCCGCTTCTTTATCCGGCACTAATCAAGCAATGCCTCAAGAATTGCTGCATTTTTTGTTGCCATTGTATTAGCTTTAACTCTGCTTTTATACATATAGCTCCTTAATGCTTCTCTAATCAGCTCTGAACGTGTTCTGTTTTCACCTTCTGCTACCTGGTCAATCTTGTCCAAAAATTCTTCAGGCATTGAAATTAGTACTCTTGCCATATATTTCTCCTTTATTATGTAATGACTTTTGATATCTTGTATATATATAAAGTCATAAAAAGAAAAAAAATTGCTTTTTTTTTAAGTTATATTAAGTTTTGTTACAAAATATCCCCGCTAACCAGTGTTAACGGGGATATTTTTATTTGAAGCTTTTATCTATTTATAAAGAATAGTTAATTCTTCATCCGGATTCAATGCTGAATCATTAGTTGTGTTAGGTACAAAGATGTATTTAGCTTCATCAACGAATTCATAGCAAACACCGAATACGCCGCTACCAACAAGCTTAACAACATTGTAAACACCTTTACCAACAGTGATAAAGCTGCTTCCAACACTCTTGAGACCTTTTAGCGGGTGAAGAGATGCTGTATCGCAGAATGCATCTGACCAGTTGTCACCGTATTCTTCTAAACCGTTAGCAACAACTTCAACGCCGGAAGATGCAGTTCTGCCTGCTACACCAACAATTCTTCCTGCCATTGAGAATGGTGCACCAAGAACTCTTGAAACAACATTCGGGTTCTTAGAAACGTTAACTTCTGCGCAAGAAAGTTTGTTCGGGAATTCTACACAGTTATCACCGTTTGATAAGCTCTTGAATTGAACTTCAACATAACCAGGATTTTTTACACCAGGTCTTGAAATACCTGATACAATACCTTTAACAGTAGAACCTGCCGGATAGCAAACTCCTGCGATGGTTACATCTTCTGTAGTTTTAGCAGTGAAAGTATCACCAACATTAGATGTTCTTGCGCTGATTCTTTCGCTAAGTTTAATCTTAATTGTCATCGGGTCATACTTAGTAGCACAGTTTACTGCACCGTTAGAAGTATCGATGTTGAAATTAGCTTTTAATGCTCCAAGCATATAAGCAACTTGTTCTTTAGATAAGTATTCATCATTAATAACTTTATCTTTATCAGCGATTTTATTTAAGATACCTGAAGCGATAACCTCATTAGTTGCTTCATTTGCCCAAGCTGGAACATATTTTACGCTCTGACCTTCAAATACTGGAGCTTTATTGTCAGCTGATACATTCATCATTTTGGCAAATGTAGCAAAAACTTCTGCTTTTGTAATCGGTTGATCCGGTTTGAAAGTAGAGTCAGGATAGCCAATCATAACATCAGCTGTAAGAGCTCTGTCAATTTGGTCTTTTGCCCAATAGTCAGCTGCTACATCTGTGTAGCTGTTGCCTTTAACTTCTTTGAGTTCCAGGCCGTCTGCAAGAATAAATGCTAATTCAGAACGTAATACCGGCATTTTTGGATTAAAGATACCTGCACGTTTTGCATCCATTTTGCTTTTCATATCATTAAGCATTTCTTTTGCGAAACGATTAACGATAACATTTTGTTTTCCTTCCATTGTTTTAACATGGCATGGTTTATAAACCTTACCGCCAATAACCACATCATTCTCTGCCGTTGTAAGAGTGTGTGATTGTGAGCCGAACAAAGTTGGATGAGCATAAGCTTGTACGTCTGCAGGACATTTAGCCATTGCAGCACATGAAGCCACACACACAACACTTAGTGTTGTTAAAATTTTACCAGATAGTCTCATACTTCTCCTTTCTCTTGTGTTCTACTTTTTCTTTTTCTGCATTAAATATGCTTGAGGATAGCAGAAATCCTCTCTAAAACCAATTCGCCTGTACATTTTTAAGGCCTTGTAATTATTAGTTTCTGTTGTAACATTAACTTCACTAAACTCTCTCTTTCCTAGTTTTGTCCAATCTACAATAGTTTTGATTGAACGATTTAAAAGATGCTCGGAAAAACCATGACCTCTGTGCTCTTTTTCAATTGCAACAAGAGGGATATTTGCAATTTTTCCACCGGTTACATTCGCAAAAGCAAATCCTACAGGTGTGTCTTTATATAATAACACAGAAGTCACATCTGGCAAGAATTCACCATAGATATTTTCTACAATTTTATTGATAATATCCTTTGTACCTTCCATTGATTTAAACCGTGTATCATACAAAGCATCTTGCGTATCACGGAATGATTCATGTATAATCCTTATTGCATCTTCATAATATGAATCAGAATAGCTTACGATTTTATAATCATCAGAACGTTCTGAAAGCTTCATATTCTCTAAAATTCTTTCAGAAGAGGCATTTCCCATCATAAACCTTAAAACTGCAAGTCCTACAAACTTGAACCCAAATCTTGCAATATCAGCTGTAAACACTGATTGATGACCTATCATCGGATAAGAAACAACCTTGTTTTCACGCTCGCTTGCTGTTAGTTCCAAAAACTTTTCAAGAAGAAGCTTTATTTTCGTAATTTCATCTTCTGTTCCAAGGCAATGTATGAGATTAAGCTCGATTGATTCTGAAATAGAAGTTGTATATACAAGAAATGCTGTCGGAATATCATTTTCTTTTAAAACAATGCAGTGCATATAATTCTTTTCCACAGCGTCTATAAACTCTTCATATGGAAGCGGTTCAAGTTCAAATTTATACTCACTTACAGCCTTTGCTTTAAAATCGTTGTAAACTCCTGCAAAGATTTTTGATAAGCTGCCGTTTAATAATTCTACTTCATACGCTGTTTCTGCCATAAATTTTCCTTTACTTCCGCTACATAATGTGATGCATTTTTTCTCGTTTAGTGTTTATATAACGTTCATTATATTTATTTACTTCTGATTTGATATTGATATTTTCGTGAATTGTAAGTCCATAACCCTTTAAACCTACAATTTTTTTCGGATTATTTGTAATTAAGTTAAAATTATTAAATCCCAGATCAAGGATAATCTGTGCACCTACTCCATAGTTTCTTAAATCAGGAGCAAAACCTAAAGAAACATTAGCTTCAACAGTATCCTGTCCTTCTTCCTGAAGCTTATATGTTTTTAATTTGTTAATCAGCCCTATTCCGCGGCCCTCATGATCTCTTAGATATATTAAAGCACCTTTTCCATGCTCATTAATCATATGCAAAGCATTATGCAGCTGCCAGTTGCAGTCACATTTTAAGCTGTGGAAAATATCACCTGTTAAGCACTCACTGTGAACCCTGATAAGCGGAATCTTATCAGACCCGTCATCTTTCACAAGTGCAACATGTTCGCATCCGGTAATAGTATCTGTATATCCTATAATATTAAAGTCGCCGAACTGTGTCGGCAAAAACACTTCAATTTCACGCTTAACAAAAGTTTCACGCTTAAGCCTGTATGCGATTAAGTCAGAAACGGTTATGAATTTTATTCCATGTTTTTTGGCAAATTCATGCAAGTCATCTCTTCTTGCCATTTCACCATTATCTTTCATGATTTCGCACATAATCCCGGCTTCTCTGTGTCCACAAATTTTTGCAAGGTCAACAACAGCTTCTGTATGTCCGCATCTTTTAAGCACTCCGCCCTTTCTTGCAACACAAGGGAATAAATGTCCCGGCCGTCTTAAATCAGAAGGCTGTGCGTCAGGTGCTATAGCAACTTCAATAGTCTTTGCTCTGTCAAATGCTGACACACCTGTCGTTACTCGATATTTGGGATGTGCATCAATACTCAAAGAAAAAGCTGTCTGCATACTCTCTGTATTTTTTTCTACCATTTGCGGTAATTCAAGCTGGTCTGCTATTTCTTGAGAAATTGCAAGGCAGACAATTCCGCGGCACTCTTTTGTTATGAAATTAACGAGTTCAGGTGTTACAAACTGCGCGGAGCAAATCAAATCACCTTCGTTTTCTCTGTCTTCATCATCAGCAACAATCAAGGGTTTCCCGATTCGAAAATCCGCTAATGCTTCTTCAATTGTATTAAATTGATTTGTCATACTTGTTAAAATCCGTTTCTTTTCAGAAAATCAATATCAATTCTTGACTTATTATCGCTCGTTGATAAAAATTTTTCAACATATTTAGCCAAAATATCCACCTCTATGTTTACATAATCTCCTGTTTGCAGGCTTCTAAGAGCTGTGTTTCTAAATGTATGAGGAATAACGGCGATTTTTATGGCATTCCCGCTTGTATTTGCAACTGTAAGGCTTACTCCGTTTACGGCAATTGAACCTTTTTTTACGACATAACGTGCTTCTCTGGGATTAAGCTCTATTGATAAATCAAAGAATCCGTTATTAGGTGATACGTTTCCAACTTTTCCGATTCCGTCAACATGTCCGGCTACAATGTGTCCCCCGAACCTGCCGTCTGCCGGCATGGCGCGTTCCAGATTTACGGAAGAGGCGGGCTTGAGCTCGTTTAGAGCTGTTACCATAAAAGTCTCCGGTGAAACATCTGCAGTAAAAGAACTGTTATCAATTGCCGTAACAGTTAAACAAACACCGTTAACCGCAATACTGTCGCCGATTTTTGTATTTTCTAAGACCATTTTGCATTCTATTACAGCTTTTTTTTCCGTAATAGTCAGGACTTTACCGATTTCCTCTATAATTCCTGTAAACATAAGTGTATTTTATCATACAAAGAGAGAATTGTATAGTGCGAAAGGGCATAAAAAAAGACCTACCCTAAAGGTAAGCCTTTTAAAATTGCCCTTGGCCAGACTTGAGCGCGGCAGCACGGAGTTGAGCCGGTGTCGTGTTGCGTGAGCAATACGAGCAGGGCGAAACTTAACGACAGCACCGTAGCAATCTTTGATTGCACAGGTGCTGTCTGGCACGCAAGAGCAAAGCTCGCGCGTTAAAGGGCATAAAAAAAGACCTACCCTAAAGGTAAGCCTTTTAAAATTGCCCTTGGCCAGACTTGAACTGGCACCGAGGGAGAACCCCGATTGGATTTTAAGTCCAACGCGTCTACCGATTCCGCCACAAGGGCATGCAATATTAAATTGTCATAACTCTGCGCGGAATCGGTAGACGCTGTCTACCTCCCCTCTCACAAAACGTGACGTTTAGTCACCTTTTGTTCGGCAGAGTGCCACAAGGGCATGCTGATATTTGATTTTCAACAAACTAAATAATAATATAAACATTATTATAAGTCAAACATAAAGGAAGCTGATTTTAATCAAATCAGCTTCCTTAAATCTAAAATCAATATTCAAAGACTATGCTTCCTGTCCTTCTTTTTGTTTATTTAAAAGGTCTTGAAGCTTGTTCATAATCTCTTCGCTCTTTTCTTGAGCGTCTGAAATTAAATGATCAGCTTTTCTTTGGATATCTTTTACTGTTTCATCTGTTTTCTTTGCCATATCAGAAGCCATGTCACCGAGCATTTCTCTTGTTTCAGCGCCTGATTTTGGTGCTAATAAAATACCTGCTACTGCGCCTATTGCTGCGCCTATTGCAAAACCTGCTAAAAATCTTGTTACTGACATAATATTTTCTCCTTCTTTTGTAGTGTAACCGTTTCTATAAATTTTTATATTGCCAAGGCGGTTTACTTCTTTTTACTAAACATTTTAAACGCTGCGCACAGCCCGCTTGCAAAACCTCTTGTAACGCTTCCGGTTATACTTCCGAGTTTTGCAAGTATATTCAACGGTGAGTTTTTAATTGCGTCTTTTATTTTATTTACGCCTTCGTCTGTTTTTATTATTATTCCGCTGACAATCGCAACAGACTTGTTGATATTCTGCAATGTCGGAGTTAATTCTGTTTTAACCATATCTGCTGTCTCATCAACTTTTTTTGTCAGTTTTGATAAATCAAATAAAACTTTTATAAGCATTCCGCCGACAAGAATTACGATAACTCCGGTTGCATATGCTAAAAAAGTTAAACTTTGGTATAGTTGTGCTGTTTCCATAATAGTTTTTCTTTCTTTTCTTAGTTAAAGTCGTAATCAGATACGTCTTCTAATTCTTTTGCTTTTCTCATCTTTTTTGATTTAAGCATGTTACCGAATTTTTTATACTGTTTTTCGAGTTTATACTTCAATAAATCAATTGATTCCAGAGCCTGTCTTTTTGCTTCATTAACAGCCGGGGAATGCTTTTCAGCCAAATCGCATACAGTATCTTTGATTTTTTCTCTCATTTCAGAGCCCGGGCGTGGTGCATATAATACGCCTGCAATTATTCCGCCTACAACTCCTGCAAGCAGACCGATACCAAATCCTATTGAAGATTTATCTTTACTCATCTTATTTACCTCTTTTCTTGTCATCTGCACGTATTATATCACATTTTGTAAAAGGGTTAAACCCTTCCACGCTACTTTTGCTAATTTTGTTTTTCTGAGACGGTTAATTACTTTTATATTTATACTCCAAAAAAGGATTCCTGAAATTAGACTCCTGGTTTGATTAAGGATAATTTTATCCCGCTGTTGTTTTAGATTTTCTATCCATACAGGTATAAGCTCCAGAACTTGTTCGGTGATTTTTTGAGTAATATTAAGCAAGTCTTGAATCTTTGGAGCTGCCTCTTCCAGAAAATTAGCTGCTTCGTTGATACGTTTATCAAGCTTGTATAAATTGCTAATAATAGAAAGAGCAATTATCAGCTCTGCAATAAAAACTATTGATATAAGAATTACAAAAACCATTTTTATACGCTCATATTTGTATTATTATATGATTATATTTTATAATTCTTGAAATTAAAATACACTTGGAGGATTATTTCTTGTGGGAAAGATTAGGTTTTATTTTTCGCTGGTATTTGCAAAATTAGTGTATTACGGATTTAAGATAACAAAATTATCATCAGGAACTTCTGTTATCGGGATGTTTGTATTGAAGATATGTCCGGAGTTTCTGACTTATGCTGATAGTTATATAAATACTAAAATTAATGTAACAGGGACAAATGGAAAGACAACTACATCCGGGTTAATTGCGCATTTGATAAAAAATGGCGGGCTTTCTGTTGTTAATAACTCAATGGGTGCTAATATGCTTACAGGGGTTGTTAATGCTCTTGCGATAGCTATTTCGCCTTTTAAAAAATTTGATTTCTCGGTGATTGAATCTGATGAGGCATATCTTACCAAAATTTATGATAAGTTTGATGCGGACTATCTTCTTGTAACAAATCTTTTTCGCGATCAGTTAGACAGGTATGGGGAACTTGCTAAAACTAAGCAGCTTATACAAAACGGAATTGATAAGAAAAAGAATGTTAAATTAATTCTGAATGCAGATGATCCGCTTGTCGCGTCTTTTGATGGCGAAAATAAAATTTATTACGGTATCGAAAATGTTTATTATGCTGACGAAAGCTTAAGGGCAGATTCTTCTGTAGAAGAAGTTTTCACCTGTCCGTGCGGAAAAGAATTAAAATATTCGCAAAAATTCTATGCCCAGCAGGGACATTACTATTGTGAGTGCGGATTTAAAAGGCCAGAGGTAAAGTATAAGGCAGAAGTTAGTATTTATAAGGATTCTTCAATATTAAAAATTAACGGGATTAATTACGAGGTTCCGCTCGTAGGTCTCTTTAACGCATATAATGCGCTTGGAGCAATTGCCCTTGCTCTTGAGCTTGGTATAGAAAATATTCAAGAAAACCTGAAAACTTTTAAAGTAGCTTTTGGAAGAAGCGAAGTTAAGTTTTTAGGTGAAAAAAGGGTTTTGATTCAACTTATTAAAAACCCTATTGGTGCAAATGAAGTTTTAAAGACTGTTGATAAAAAATCTAAGATTTTAATAATAATAAACGACAATTACGCGGATGGGCGTGACGTCTCGTGGTTGTGGGATGCGGAGTTTGAATTCTTGAAGGGGGCTGAAAATGAGATTACGGTCTCCGGAACAAGGGCTGAAGATATGGCTTTGAGGCTCAAATATGCAGGAATTGAAAAAATTAAAATTATAAAAGATATTA
>CALUSZ010000135.1 GCA_944323495.1 Candidatus Gastranaerophilales bacterium | reverse complement strand
TATTTTTAATAATCTTTTCTATCGCATATATTTCCAAAAATTTTTATACTACTACTGACATTATAATATCATATAAAGATGAATTTGTACATTAAAAAGTTTTAATATAAAAAAAAGAGCCTGTAAGGCTCTTGGAATTAAGAATAGCTGGAAGTATGAAAAAGATTTAATAATTATATTTAACCAAATTAAAATTAAATAACTATTCCACAGTTGGAGAGTATTCTTTCTTCAATGTTAAGATTTTTTAATTTCTATAAAGATTTGTAAAAAAATCGAAAGAAACAGTTTACTTTTGTTATATAGTGTTGCAATAATGTTAGTGTAAGAAGTATATATCACAAATCTAATAAGTAAATACATGGAATGTATGTTTTGAGTAAGTGGTGCAAGCAAAGGATGCAGGCAAGCTTATGAAAAATGTGTAGTCAATCGTTAAAAAAGAACAAAGGGTAAGTAGATAGGATAACTTATTATTTAGGATATATACACAAGTTACCTCTTATAGAAAAGAGGTTATACAAGTACATATCAAAAATAAGGAGAGAAAATTTTCTAAAAAGCCGTGGTAATTCCAGAGGCTTAGTCGGGCTGTTTATTTATTATAAACAGTTACGGGAGAAACTGTGCCTAATTCGGGTACAGATTCTTCGCTATCACAAATATCAATAGAGTGCTGCACAAGGGACGTGCAGATAGGGGTAAGCTGCGCCTTTTGTTTGGGGGCGTAATTTGCTCCGCCAGAGTAGTACATATCAAAGAAAGAGAGAAAGGAGATTCAACTATGGCACTCACAATCAACACAAACATTTCGTCAATCATTGCTCAAAGAAGTTTGAACAGTGCGACAACCAACTTGAACACATCTTTAGAGAGGATGTCGACAGGTTACAAAATTAACCATGCAAAGGATAACGCAGCAGGTTATTCAATTGCAAGTATGTGGGAAACACAGCTCGGTTCATTAGATGTAGCTGCTGATAACGCCGCAACAGGTTCTGATATGTTAACATCTGCAGAACAAACTTACGGTCTGTTGTCAGATCACTTGCAGCGTATTAGAGACTTGACTGAACAAGCAGCAAACGGAACTTATGCGTCTGCTTCATTAAAAGCTATTCAGTCAGAAATTGAAGCAAGATTGGATGAAATTACTCGTGTTGCTTCTAACGCTGAATTTAATGGTATTAAATTAATGTCTTATGTAGAAGATGGCGTTCCGTCCGGCGTAGGTATTACATCTGCTGGTATTAACCTTCAAGTAGGGCTATATTCTGATGAAAACAGTGTTATCAATCTGGATGTAGAATTATTCAGAAGTGCTACCGTAAGCGGATTATTCTCTAAACTTGAGGGTAATCAGGGTGGTCAGACAACTTTAGAAGAAATGATGAAGCAAGCAAGCGGAAGTAATTATACAGATATAGATACAGCTATAAAAGATGCCAATTTTAATAAAGTATTTGCTGCTGCATGCAGTTCTCTGATTTATGATACAGCAACAGGTGAGTATAAACTTGCTTCAGACGGAGATGACACAACCTTTGGTGCTAAAGAAATGTTAGGATTTATTGACGCAGCAATCGATGACATATCGTCACGTGTAACAAGAATTGGTGCTGCTCAAAACAGGGTAGAATCAGCTATTACAGCTCTTGATGTACAGTCACAAAACTTAACATCATCATTATCTACTCTAAGAGATACTGATGTTGCAGAAGAATCTTCTAACTACATTCAGTCACAGATCCTTCAGCAGGCGTCAGCAACTCTATTAGCAACTGCTAACCAAACACCAAGTATTGCGTTGAACTTAGTTTAGTAGCAGGTGAATTATGGAGAAAGCTGATAATTCTCGTGCAGTTGTTGGTTAGGGAGTTGATGGTAAAGGAGAGCATCGCAATAACGATGCTCTTTCTTTTATTTATCCAGATTACTACTATAATCCATAATAAATTTATGTTACCATTCTTAATTATGAATAATATTAAACAAATTGTAGAAGATGAGCTGATTGCTGTTGATAAAGAGCTGGATATGCTTTTATCTGTTGAGGACGAGGTTTATAAAGAATTAAAAGATTTTATTAACAGTCCGCAAAAAAGAATTAGATCTCTTTGTGCAATTTTGTATTTTAAAAGTGTAAAGGCTGATATAAATCAGGAATTTATTGACATTTTAACTATTGGAGAACTTATCCACAATGCATCGCTTTTGCATGATGATGTTATTGATAATTCGCCTTTAAGGCGTGGTAAATTGACTATTGGTGCAAAATACACTCCGCAGATTGCAATTTTGTCCGGTGATTTATTGTTGTCTATTGCAACTGATAAATTAATCAGGCTCGAAAATTTTGATATTCTAAGAAGTTTTCAACAATGTACACGCGAGATGAGCGAAGCTGAAATTCAACAGTATTTTTTGAGAGGAAAAATACCTTCTATTGAGGAATATGTCAAAATCGCAGAAGGTAAAACTGCAAGTCTTTTTGAAGCAATATTCAAAAGCCTTTCAAATATTACAAAATTTGATATAGCAAAAGCTGAAAATTTTGCTAAAAATTTTGGGGTGTTATTCCAGCTGAAAAATGACCTTGAGCGCAGTTCGGCTCAAATTGATAAACAAAACAAAATATTTACCCCAAAGGATATTTTAGGTATTGAAAAAACGAATAATTTAATGGATAATTATTTAGAAGATATAAGAAGAGATTTGGAGGAGTTTCCTGATAGCGAATATAAAAAAGGGCTGCGGGATTTATTAAAGAACTTATGATTGATAAAGAAAAATTAAAAGCAAATTTACGTGAAACAGTAGATACAATAGTTTTTGTAGTCGTAGCTGTAATTTTAATACGTTTTTTTATTGCAGAATTAAGATGGATACCTTCAGGTTCAATGAATCCAACGCTTGTTGAAGGAGACAGAATTGTTGTTGAAAAACTTACGAAACTTCCTAATTTAGTAAAAACTCATCGCTTTGAAAATACCCCCAAGCGCGGTGATGTAATGATATTTTATCCGCCTTTTGTTAAGCTTGAAACGACTCCGTGGGCAGTATTCAGCAGACTTACAGGCTTTTTCTGTAAAGATATTGCATATATTAAACGTGTTATCGGTCTGCCCGGTGAAAAGCTGGAAATTAAAGAAAATTCAGACGGCTCTTTTACAGTATTTATTAATGATAAACCGCTTGAAGAAGATTATATTAAGAGTAAATATGATTTTCATAAATGCAGGGAAGATATGTTTTGCGGTCCATTAGTAATTCCTGAAGGCCAGTATTTTATGATGGGTGATAATCGCGGAAATTCTATGGATAGCCGCTTTTGGGGAACATTGCCAAAAGAAAGATTTATCGGTCGGGCGGTCTTTTTATTCTGGCCTTTTACCCATATGAGAGGATTATAACTAAAGTTAGAGAAATTTCTAACTATTTGGGAATTTAAAAAAGTTACAACCGGCATTATTATATTAGTGTGAAGATATAAAAACCCCTAAAAGGCTTACTGATAGGTTCAGTCAAGTCTTAGTGAACATATGGCAGAAAGGAAAACTGCCGAGTTCAAGGATGAAGTAAATAAAGAAAAGGAGATCACACTATGACGGCTTCAATCACAATCAACACGAACCTTGGTGCCTTAACGGCGCAGAGGAATTTGTCAGCCGCAACAAGCGGTATGAACACGGCAATGGAGAGATTATCAACAGGCTTTAGAATCAACTCCGGAGCTGATGATGCAGCGGGTTCAGCAGTATCAACATTAATGGAAGCACAAATTTCAGGTTATGATGTAGCTGAATCAAATGCAACAATGGGACTATCACTTCTTGATACAGCTGAAGGTGTTTTAGATATTGTAGGTGACTATCTGCAGCGTATAAGAGACCTGACTGAACAGGCAGCAAACGGTACGTATGGAACATCATCAATGCAGGCTATTAGAACAGAAGTTCAGCAGAGAATGCTTGAAATCAACCGTTTGTGCGACGTTATAGACTTTAACGGAATACAATTATTAAATGGTGAAAGTTCTGCTTACATAAGCGGCTCTGGCATAAATCTTCAAGTAAGTAACAATTCAGGGCGCCCTAATATTATCAATCTTGACAGCTCACTTTTTGCGTCTGCAAAATGTACAGCACTATTTATCACAAGTGAGCCGGGAAGAACTGAGGGCAATTGGTATGAAAGAGGCCAAGGTGCGGCAGATGGAACTGTTGACTATGAAACATCTGCATTATATGCAAGAATTACAGGTCAAAGAGTTGAGTTAACAAATGGTACTGTATATGATTATTCTGCTCTTGGCTATACAGCTATTACTGATAATACATATGATCCAAACAATGATGGGTCTGCCGTTACTGGTATTTGTTCAAATATTACGGCAATATGCGATGCTGTATATACCGATGATTCAACAGCTAGAGAATTTTTGCAGTTCATAGATGAAGCAATTGAAAACGTATCAGACAGACGTACCTTGATTGGTGCTTATATGAACAGAGTAGATTCAGCTGTTGATGCAATCGGGGTTCAAAAGGAGAATATCGTAGCTGCAAACTCTTCTATCAAAGATGCGGATGTTGCAGAAGAATCATCAAATTATATAAAATATCAAATTCTTCAGCAATCAACAGCGACATTGCTTTCTACAGCAAACCAGACGCCAAGTATTGCATTAAACTTATTATAATCTTAATAGATAGTGTATTGAAGCCCCCGCTTTATGCGGGGGCTTTGTTTATATAAAAGAAAAGCTTGAGTTTGGTACTCAAGCGGAAAAAGGGAAAAGGGATTAAAAAAAGGGAATAATCTTGTCTTACATCTGTTATGAGAAGATACCGAATGTGCGTTCGATATTATCTGATATTACTTTTTTTACTGAATCGTATTCGGTAGTTAATGCGGTTCGTTCTGTCTCTAATTTTGATAAATCCATATCATACTTCTTATCTTTAGCATCTATTTCTTTTGTAGCGTGTTCATATTCAGCTTCAGCTTTAGCGTAGGCTTTTTTATCTATTGTCGTAGTAGTTGTGTAATCTAAATATGTATCACTAGAAGGAGACGTTCCGT
>CALUSZ010000134.1 GCA_944323495.1 Candidatus Gastranaerophilales bacterium | reverse complement strand
CCGATTGGATTAACATTACCCCAATAATCTTCTCTTTGCGGATGAACTTTTGGGTCTCCGTACACCTCGCTAGTTGATGCCTGCAAAATCCTTGCTTTACAGCGTTTGGCAAGCCCGAGCATATTAATCATGCCGAGAACAGATGTTTTAATCGTCTTGATTGCATTGTACTGATAATGAGGCGGGCTTGCCGGACAGGCTAAATTATATATATAATCAACTTCTGCAAAATATTCTTTCGTAATATCATGCCGTACAAGTTCAAAATTCTTATTTTCTAAATAGGGATAAATGTTTCTCTTAGAGCCGGTAAAAAAGTTATCAAGACAAATTACTTCATTTCCATCTTCAAGCAGCCTTCCGCACAAGTGCGAACCAATAAAACCTGCTCCCCCTGTTACTAATATTCTTTTCATTACTCACCTCTTATATTAATTTTAGCATAAATAGTTAAGTTTTATTAAAAAAAACTTTATTTAAGCTGATTTTTTGTTTACACTGTACGTGTATGGATAAGGAGGGCAAATTATGCCAAAGTTTAATTTAATGTCGTACATAATGCCGCCGGAGGATAAAATGTTCTTTACATTATTTCAGAATAGCGCGGAAATTTGTAAAGAGACGGCAATAATTTATGATGAAATTATGAAGAGCGGATTTTCCCCGGAAAAAAAAGAAAAGCTGCTAAAGTATAAGAAAAAAGGGTCGATTGCGATTAGACTTACTTTAAAACAGTTAAACAAAAGTTTTATTACCCCGCTCGAGAGAGAAGACATTCAGTATATTGCAGTTACATTAAATAAGATTAATAAAAGAATTATAAAAGCCTGTTTGAATTTAGAGGTGTATAGATTAACAAAATACACTGACGAAATGAAAGAACAGGCTTTAACTTTGGTTAGAGCTGCTGAAATGCTTGGAGATATAATCAAAAATCTTAAGAAAGTCAGCAATGTTGAATTAATGACAGAGTTAAATATTGAGATGAAAAAGCTTGAAACATACGGAGACGAAGTTCACAGACGTGCTATGTTTGATTTGTTTTCCGGAAAGTATGATGCTTTAGAAGTTATTAAACTCAGAGATATATACAAAGAGATTGAAAATGCTCTTGATGCCTGCTTTCACGTGTCTGATACAGTCTTGAACGTAGCATTGAAGCAGAGTTAGGAATTAAGAATATGAGTATTACAATATTATTATTAATAGCCGTTGTAGCAATAGCTCTCGTTTTTGAATTCATAAACGGATTTCACGATTGTGCAAATGCGATTGCTACTGTTGTTTCTACAAAAGTTTTGGCTCCTAAGCAAGCAGTATTATTTGGAGCAACTCTGGAATTTATCGGGGCTTTAACCGGAACGCATGTTGCGAAGACCATTGGCTCAGGGATTGTTAATTCAGAGATGATAACTTTGACTGTAATCTTTTGTGCTCTCCTTGCCGCTGTATTGTGGAATCTTTTTACCTGGTATTTAGGACTTCCTTCAAGTTCGTCACATGCATTAATCGGCGGTTTGCTCGGGGCTACTATTGTGAAAGCTGGAGTTAGCGCAGTACATTTTACAACACTTATGGACAAGGTTATAATCCCTATGTTTACATCTCCAATGCTGGGATTTTGTACAGGTTTTATGCTTATGCTTTTGCTTATAAGAATTTTTTACAGAGCAAATCCGCAATCTGTAAATAAAAAATTTAGGAAATTGCAGCTTTTATCTTCTGGTTTAATGGCATTAAGCCACGGTTCAAATGACGCACAAAAAACAATGGGTATCATTACACTGGCGCTTTTAGCCGGCGGAGTTTTGCATAAAGCTCCGAATGGGGATTTCGAAATTCCTTTATTCGTTATTATCATATGTGCCTTTATGATGGCAGCCGGTACCATGAACGGTGGCTGGAAGATTATTAAAACAATGGGCCATAAAATTATTAAATTGAAACCTATTCACGGTTTTGCGGCTGAAACTTCGGCAGCGGGTCTAATACTTACGGCATCACATTTTGGAATTCCTCTAAGTACAACGCACGTAATTTCAACTGCTATTATGGGTGTAGGTTCAACCTTCCACGCGCACGCCGTTAAATGGCGAATTGTTGGAAATATAGTGACTGCCTGGGTGCTTACGATTCCTGCGTGTATGATTTTATCATCTGTAATATATTATTTGATTTATAAAATTATATAAAAAAAAAGCCCTAAATAAAAATCAGGGCTTTTTATTTATTTATTTATTTATTTTTACTTTTCTAATGGAGCACCTATTCTGTGAACCCTTATAAAGTTTGTTCTTCCTGTTATAAGTTTTGGAATAGAACCGATGATAATTATTCTTTCACCTTTTTTGAAGTTTGTGTTTTCTAATATGTAATCATTGATTTTTTCCAGCAAATCCGCGTCAAGAACAGTATCCCAGTCTTTATGATCAGCAAAGATGTCCCAGTATAAGCAAAGTCTTCTGCAAGTTGATTCCTGATCAGAGATTGCAATAATAGGAACAGTCGGTCTTAATTTAGAAAGCAATCTGGGAGTATAACCTGTATGAGTAAATGCCATAATAGCTTTTGCATTCAAGTCCTCTGCCATTTTTACTGCAGCATTGGAAATTGCCTGCGGAGAAAGCTCATAATTGTCATTGATTTCCAAATCCAGGTTAGAAAGACAGAAATTACAGCTTTCAACGTTAGATGCAATCTTTTTCATCATCTTAACTGCTTCTACCGGATATTTACCCATTGCAGTTTCGCCTGAAAGCATAATTGCGTCCGTGCCGTCTAAGATAGCATTTGCAACGTCACTGGCTTCTGCTCTTGTAGGAATTGGCTCTTCTATCATTGACTCAAGCATTTGTGTTGCAACAATACAGGCTTTTCTTTCTCTTATTGTCTGGTCGACAATGTATTTTTGAACAATCGGAACTTCTTCCGGAGACATTTCGATACCCAAATCGCCTCTGGCAACCATAATACCGTCTGAAACTTTAAGAATTTCTTCCAGATGTTCAACTGCTTGAGGTTTTTCTATTTTTGCAATAACCGGAATTTTACCGCCGTAATTCTGTGTATATTTTTTAGCAAGCTCAATATCTTTAGCTTCTCTGACAAAAGAGAGCGCAAGATAATCTGCATCATATTCGACAGCAAATCTTATGAATTCTTTGTCGCGTTCTGTTACTGCATCTAAGCTTGCAGTAGAGCCAGGCAGGTTAATTCCCTTTCTTGGTTTGATTTCTTCTCCGTAAAGCACTTTTGCCTTAACCTTTGTTCCGTTAACTTCCAGAACTTCAAGCCCGATTTTTCCGTCATCAAGAAGGATTTTATCTCCCGATTTAACATCATCAGCGATTCCTTCATAATCTACAGGGATAATTTCAGGATTGTTAACATCATCAGAAGCTTCTAAAATAAGTTCCTGTCCTTCTTTAATCTCAATAGGGTTAGGAATATTGCCGACTCTGATTTTAGGCCCTTGAAGGTCAATAAGAATCGGAATATATCTTCCGCATTCTTTAGAGACTTGCCTAATGTAAGCAATATTTTGAGCATGCCCTTCTTCTGTTCCGTGTGAAGTATTAAGGCGGAACATGGTAGCGCCTGCTTCAACTAAAGCTTTAATCATTTCATAACTTGATGTAGCAGGTCCAAGTGTAGCTACAATCTTCGTTTTTACACGTTTAAACTTCTTTTCCATAATTTATTTCCTCTAGTGTACAATGTTTGTCTATACATGTTTAATTATAGTCTAAACAAAGTTTGATGAGCATGAAATAAAAAATATTATATGCATAATTTTATGTTTTAATTTTTCTAATTTCCAAAGAAATATTGTTCAACAAGGCCGCAAATGATATGTCCTGATGCAATATGCATTTCCTGAATGTTATTTGTAATATCAGAAGGTACATTGAGTGTTAAATCGGCCTCTTTTATCAATTCTCCTCCTGATTTTCCGGTAAAAGCAACTGTTTTAATCCCCATCTCTTTAGCGGTTTTAAATGCTTCCAGAATATTTTTTGAGTTTCCGGAGGTAGAAATCCCGACCAGAACATCACCTTTTGCCCCGATACCTTTAAGCTGCCTGGAGAAAACATATTCGTACCCGTAATCATTTCCGATTGCGGTAATAGAAGAAGTGTCTGTAGTAAGACTAATGACAGGCAGCGGGTTTCTGTCGATTTTATACTTGCCCATAAGCTCTGCTGCAAGGTGTTGTGAATCAGCAGCCGAGCCTCCGTTCCCGCAAAACATAATTTTATTCCCATCCTTCAAAGCCTCTATCCAGGAATAGGCAATCTTTTCTATAACCCCGGCTTTTTCTTCCAACGCTAAAAAATTATCACTAATTAGTTTTAAACCCGTCCTAATTTCATTTTGCATGCAAAATTTCCTTTTTATTATATTAATATTAAAGCATATAATTATTAAAAATATAGTTTAATATATTCAACTATGTCAATTATATGTAAAGAATTAATATAGCAAATAAAAATTTATGTTATGTCTATAAACTTATTATTAAAAATTTCCTCGCTCTTTAATTATTTCTTTTGTATCTTTTTCATGCAAAATGTCATTTATAATATTTTTTTCGTTATTTATACTATTTAAGACTCTTTCTAAAACTTTATCCTCATACTGCTGATAAATAACAACCATTGAACAATCATCAATAAAAATTAAATCACCAGGATTTATAACAACGTTATCTATTTTTATCGGTTTATTAATATAATCTAACGTAGCTTTTCTGCGAACATCAGCTGCCGAGTAACCTTTTGCAAAAACAGGGAAATTTAGCATTTTTGTTTGCAGTAAATCTCTTGTGACGCCATTAATTATTGCACCAGATGCTCCGCTTCTTATTGCAAGTCGTGCGTTTAAATCTCCAAAATATGCATAATCTTGTAACTCATTTTCTACAACAATAATATCATTTTCGGAGATTCCATTATATGACTCTAAAGCATCATAAATACCTGTAAAATCTTCTCTTTCATTTAACTTTCTTAGTCTTAATGTGTTTGCTCTACCTAAAAGCACCTGATTAGGTATATTTGAAGTAAAACCACTTAGTACTGCTCCACATCTAATTTCTTCTTCTATATTCAAATCATCAATTATGTCTGAAAGAGCCGGTGATGTTATAAAATGTTTTATTAAATTAAACTTAGCATTTTCAACCCTACCAAGCCCTTTGGCATAAATTTGTGCATATTCCAAATCTTCGGGATTATTTACATCAATTAATTCTTCTAATGAACCATATATAAGCAATGGTGAATTACCATATCGGCGTTGTGTTTTAAGAGCAGAGTCTTTTTTATGGATATACAATCCCATTGATTCTGTGATGGTTTCAGGCAAGTCTTTACTATTCGGTATATGATTTATATCGTACTTAGGTCTGCCATTTTCCCAAAAATAATATTTATCCTTTTTCATTAATATTGCAGAATCAAACTGTTCGGACTCTTTTAGTTTTTTAATTGCACTATCTATAGTTTCAGGCTTTATAAAAGGAGAAGTGCAAAGCAGCTGAACATAAATATCAGCATCGGGATAGTTATTTATTTCGTTCATGAACATTTTATGTCCGTCAGTTTTATTATTGGCAAATTCAGGATTTCTTTGCATAAACTCAATTGGTAAATAATCACACAGTTTATACATTTCTTCAGATTCAGAATCAAGAAAAACTTTATCTATTTCTTTACATTTTAAAAGAGTCTCTAATG
>CALUSZ010000133.1 GCA_944323495.1 Candidatus Gastranaerophilales bacterium | reverse complement strand
TTATCAACGAGCAAATAAATTAGACGCTAATAACGTTGTTTCTATGGCTGATTACAGAGCACAAAGACTCGCTGCTTAATTATAGCAGTTCAGCCCGTTCAGTCTGACCAGCTTGCCGTTTGGCTGAACGATAGTATGCAAGCTGCAGTGCGTAAATGATGGTATACGTATCAAGTCTTACCATTAAAGGTTAGGTTTCCGCAAAAAACCTCTGGCTTATCTTAGGTTCTGTAACTTCCCGTAATAAGCCGAGATAATAAGTTACTACACTCGTAGATGTCAGCTTTTATCCACGATGGACGCGGGTTCGACTCCCGCCATCTCCAGTAATAAAAAAGGACTACATTATGTAGTCCTTTTTTATTGCTCAGATTGTAGAGTTAAGAACCCGCACAAGGCGGAGCCTTGTCAGCGGGTTCGAGCGGGAGCGAGCTGAGGCTGAAGCGATTTGCAAGGAGTAAAACTCCGTCGCAAATCGCGTAATTGCCGTTAAACGCGCTATCTCCATTTATATGAAAAAATAAAAAAAGAAGGCAAATATTGCTATCCCTGCAGTAAAAATTGTTATTATTAAATCTTTCAAATCCGTGAGGTTACATAACTCAAAATCTTAAACCCAACTTCACAATCCAGTTTTTTTGCGAGATTTTCAATAACCTTCGGTAAAAGTTGTTTTTGCCGTTCAAGTTCGGTTTGAACGAGTTTATACGATATATCTAAATCCTGAGCAAAAATTTCCCAGTCTTTTGCTTCTACCTCTGCATAATACTTAGCTTTACCTAGCTTCATTGCTATTCTTTGGTCGCAATCGTAAATACTTGAGCATAATAAGTCATAAGCCGGTGTTAAGGAAATACCTCCTTGAGTCAGGTATACAGAGAAGTTTTTAGCATGCGCATCCGTGTTCCCGATTAAATAATTAAAAATTACCTGTTTTATGAACTTTAATTTAGAATTTGCCGGTGTCGCGGTTTGATTTAAAACTTTTAAACAGTCCCTAAACGTAACTTTATATTTATCTCTGGCCTGAACACCGAGGCTTTGGGCAAAATCTTCTTGCAAAATACGTTCACACTCTAAATTATTAGAATATTTCCTATCAAAACGCTTAATTAACAGAAAATATATATCTTCAGCTTTTCTAATCTCAACATCGGCAACATCAAGTCCCATCTCCTTGGCAGCTTTCATACAAATGTATTCATTTTGTATAGATTGGCTATATTTTGGCAAGGCTGTTTTAATTATATGGGTTGTTGGAACATCATCATCCGGCAAAGCAATTTTATCATCAATAACGCAAATTGCAGTTTTTTCCTGAGCACCGGCAAGCGATAATCTTTTTCCTAAATACGGACGATAAGGAAGTTCTTCCAGATATTTCTTTAATTCTTCCTCTGACAAAATCGAGCCTTCTATTTTTACCATTTGGTAATGTTTTTGCGGCTCTTCCATCTCATGGAAAGAAAGCGCACCCGCACAATCCCGTCCGATTTCTTTTAAAAGCTTAAAATCATCATAAACATTAATATTATATTTTTTAGCTAACAATTCACGCATATTGGTATTTTCCGGCAATAACCCTCCGAAAAAAGCCCGGCAAGCTTTTTCTTTAAACGGTTCTTTCTGAAGCGGTAAACTTAAGGAAATCTGATTTTGTGTCCCCTCATCATACGTGAATTCCATTTTTCCGTTTACAAGTCTTAAAACTCCGACTTGCAAACCATACAACCTTACAGAGAGCTCTTTAACCATTATTTACCTCTAATTTTATGCCTAAATTTGCCAGAACTTTTATTACTTTATCAATTTCACAAGTCGGTTTGCCATTCTCTAAATCAGACAAAAAGCGTGTTCCGACATTAGAAAGCTGGGCAAGCTGCACTTGTGTAAAATTTTGTTTTTTGCGAGTTTCTTTGACTATTTTTCCTATATCTTGTGCCGATTTTATTATCATATTTACCTAAATATTACCGTACAGGAATATTATAAACTTTTTCTTGTGATTGTCAAGCTATTATTCCCGAACGGGAATAATAGATGAAAAATAAAATAAAAATGGTGAAATATTCCCATACGGGAATATTTTTCATAGATGAGGGTTTCAGTATTAAAAAATTCCCTGTTTTTTCTTAGCAGGGAATTGGTACCAGAATGCTTACACAGAAAAGGTTCTACGGTACTCATCTATGTATAAATCCCTGTTATTTTGCAAAAACAGGGATTTAGTGAATACATACGATTGAGACTTTTGCTCTCCGGACTACGGTATCTGTATTTCAGTCCACGAAAAGAGAATTAGTGGAGATTGATTTACTAAAAGATGCCCGATATGGGCGTCTTTTAGTATGTAGTTATAAAAAGAGAATTTGATTGGAAGAATTTTGAAAGACTCTTATCTTTATTCACCCCCAAATTCTCTTTTTGAATTTTGAGTAGGGGAGATTAGTGGTTTTATTAATATTTTTATAAAAAACTATATCTGCATATTTTGAGTAGATGTAATTTCAAATAAAATGAATAAGTTCAGGGCGGTGACTTTCGCTATTTTCTTCGTTGCAAAACAAGCTTGAATTTACAACAATTGGAATATTTAATTCTCTGGAAAGATTTCTTAATCCCTGCAAAATAACTTTTGAAGACTCAAAATAATTATATTTTCCAGAATTGTTATTACTTATTAGTTGAAGGTCCTCAATAATAATAGCACCGAGTTTCTCACACGACTTTATTAGTTCCCTAGCTTTTCTTTGAATATCAATAATAGTGGTTGATTTGCTATAATCTACATATATAGGCGCATTTGCCATCACTTCCATTGTATCTGCTAATTCTTTTAGAGATTCTGGTTGTAAAACATATGTATTAAATTTTGAAGCATCCATTTCTAATTTATTAGATATTATTTGTTTAGCAAGTTCCCTTTTGGATAAGTTTCGAGAAAATATTGCAACAGGAATGTGTTTTTTTAATGCTAAATACATAGCTATACTTAACCAAAGCGATATTTCACCTATTGACAGACTATATGTAATAATTGTTAAACTAGACTCAGGTAATCCACGATCTAGCTGTTTGTCTAATTCACTAAAACCTGTTGAAAAATTTTTCATAAATAACTCCAATCCATATCCTTATCTTAAAGCATCTATCTGTCAGATTCGGTGAAATTATTTTTTAGGTTCAAATTTATAAAATATGCATTTAAAATATCTGCTTTTTGGCGTAAAACATTAATAATTGGTTGAATATGCATTATTTCTTCTATTTCTAGACTTGAATCACAAAATCTTTCCAACACAACAGAGATGTGATAAACATCATCACTCAACTGTGCAATTTGTCTTAATTCTGTTAGGCTTTTTCCTTTAGCTTCATTCATAATGGACTCTCCTGTTTTAATTACAGCAGTATCAATCACTCTAAAGCTGGCTAAAGTCAAGTTTAAACGATTTCCATCTCGCAGAAATCTTTATAGCAACACCATTTACAAACATTTTTATTATGAGAGGGCTCAAAATTATATTCTCTGATCGAAGATATTGCATTCTTAAATTTGTCAACAACTTCTTCACAATCAGCTTCGCATAATTCAAGCTCAAGGTTTTTAGTATAATTTTCCGGGTAAATGAATGTTGTTTTAGAAACTTTTGCACCTTCAGATTTTTCAAAGAAATATTTATACAGTGCCATTTGATTATAATAATCTTCACGCTCGCCTTCAGGTGCTACCCCCTTTTTTGCATTTCCGGTTTTGTAATCATATATAGTAAAAGTTCCATTTTCGTTTTTATCAATACGGTCAATGATACCGTGGAACTTAATACCATCAAGCTCAAAGAACAAATGTTTTTCAGCCTCATACAACCAAGAAATCGGAGTGGATGTAATTTGATGATAATACTCGCCAAGAGCTTTTTCTCCACGAATTTCAAGATTTGCTCTTTGATTATAACTTGATAAAGGAAGGGTATTTAATTTTATCCTAAACTCTTTTATAAAATCTTCTTTGGAAGGATATTCTCCTTTTTCTTTAGCAAAGTTAATTAAATATTCACATGCACTATGAACCGCTGTGCCATAGTTCATATTATCAGGATTACTGTCTTTGCCGTTAAACTCAAGAATATTATTGTACAAATACTGGCGCGGACATTTTAGGTATGTATTAAATGCGCTTGGAGAAAAGGCACGGTCTGCAAGCTTTGCATCAACAAGTGCACAAAAATCTTTTCTATAATCATAATCACGTTTTATAAGCGCCTGTTTGGCGACATAGTAAAAAGTCTGTTCCGTATAATCAAAGGACTTGGCTTCGGTTTCAAAAACATCCTGAATATTATAAATAAACTTACTTAAGTTTTCCCCTTTTCCATTTATCGCACTGACATATGAAAGTCTTAAAGTATGCTTTGCTCTTGTCATTCCAACATACATAACTTTGATTCTGTCGGAAAGCTTCATTTCTTTTAATTCGTCTTCTGTTTTATATTCGGCCTTATCCACAGGAATTTCAGACTTTAAAGAACCTCTGTCTTTTTCCCACTTATGCTCATTTAATGTTGGCATATAAACATACTCAAACTCCCGTCCCTTAGCTGAATGGTATGTACAAAGCTGGATTGCATTCATTGCAACAGGCGCTTTTTCAGTTAAAATATTGATTTCGTCTTCTATTAAAATTTTCAAATACTCTACAAATTCTTCCAAACATCCGGTATGATAAATCTCAGAATAATTTACTGCTTCATCTACAAATCGTTTTAAGCCTAAAATATTTTCAGCCTGGTTGATATCTGTATTTAAGTAATAATTAAAGATGCCGGTCCTTGCGCCAATTTCAAGAACCGTATTTTTAATATTTTCCTTGGTTTTGTAAATTGATAAGTAATCATAAGTATTGATAAATTCTTTGATTTTTTCAGGCTTTAAAAACTCTTCTTCTGGAATTGTTCTTATCACATCAATAAAAGTTTTTTCCTTGGAAATATTATCGTATAGCTTTTGATAATCTTTTGGATTTATTCCAAACGGCTGCGCAAGAAGAAGCTGAAATACCCTATAAGAATGCAATTCAGGATTAACAAGCATCTGCATATAGTAATAAAGAATATTTACCCCTTTGATTGTGAAAATATTTTT
>CALUSZ010000132.1 GCA_944323495.1 Candidatus Gastranaerophilales bacterium | reverse complement strand
ATTGAATGTTTTAGGTTCGGAAGTGATACTTCAACAACTTCTGCACCTAAGGACTTGTATGTTTCAATTGCAGATTTTATAGCTTTTTCTACATCAGGAGAAAGTCCTTCTGATACGAGTTCTTTTACAACCCCGATTTTCATTCCTTTTATATCATTATTTAAGCTGTTTCTATAATTTTCAACAGGCAGATTTAATGAAGTTGAATCGTGCTTATCGTATCCGGAAATTACTTCTAATAAAGCAGCAGCGTCTTCAACCGTTCTTGCAAACGGCCCGATTTGATCAAGAGAAGAGGCGAATGCGATTAAACCGTATCTTGAAACTTTTCCGTAAGTAGGTTTCATACCTACAATCCCGCAGAAACTTGCCGGAAGCCTGATACTTCCGCCTGTATCTGAACCTAAAGCAAGAGTCGCTTCGCAAGAGGCAACAGAAGCTGCTGAACCGCCTGATGAACCGCCCGGAACTTTATTCAAATTCCAGGGGTTATGAACTTTTTTGAAAGCAGAGTTTTCATTAGAAGAGCCCATTGCAAATTCATCTAAATTAGCTTTTCCAACGATTGGAATTAAGTTATTCAAAAGTTTTTGGGTAGCAGTTGCATTATAAGGCGAAACAAAATTTTCAAGAATCTTACTTGATGCTGTTGTTTTTGAACCGATAAGATTCATATTATCCTTTAATGCCAAAGGTACCCCGGCAAGAAGCGGCAACTCTTCCCCTTTAGCTATCTTTTCATCAACTTGTTTTGCTGTATTAAGAGCAATATCTTCTGTTAAAGAATTAAATGCGCCTAATTTCCCGTCAACTTCCTTAATTCTCTCTAAAGAAGCCTTAGTAAGTTCAACAGCTGAAACTTCTTTATTTTTAAGAGCTCTGCTCTGTTCCATTGCACTCTTTTTCAATATTTCTAGCATAATTTATCTCCCTGTTTAAATTCATTATACCAAAAACAGAAATAATCACGACAAAATATAATTTAGCGAGGTTTGTTAAATTTTGTAACAAACCTCGCATTATACCTACAAGCCATATGTACTACTTACATTTTCCGCTTAAAACTTTAAACACATACTGTACTAATATTGCGAATTCCCAAAGAATATGCCTGTGTTTTATATAATATAAGTCATATTCCAGTCTTTCTTCCGCTGACGGTTCACAAATGTTAACCTGCTGCCAGCCGCACCAGCCGGGACGTACCCAGTTTCTGCTCTCCCAGAAAGGAATTCTGTCTTTGTTTTCATAATAAACTTCTTCTCTTACAGGACGCGGCCCTATAATACTCATCTCGCCTCTTAAGACGTTTATCATCTGCGGCAGCTCATCAATATGGAACTTTCTTAACCATCTGCAGAACGGCATGATTCTTTTATCGTCAGCGTGAACTTCATTTAAATCATCGTCAAAATTTTCTTCAACCTTATCCTGATACATTGTTCTAAATTTTATCATTTTAAAAGGCTGCCCGAATTTGCCAATTCTTGTCTGGGTAAAGAAAATCGGTCCTAAGTCGGAAAGCTTGATACCAATCATTGCAATAATTGATAGTGGTGAAGTTAGAATTAAGATTGCAATAGATGCAATAATATCGCAAAAACGTTTCAAATTCGCATAAAGCAGTGCTTTTTTGCGAACGCAGTCATAGAACAGCCAGTTAACCGTCATTTTTGATACAAGGTATTTATGAGTAATTTTTTCATAAAATTTGGGCATTCTCCAAACTTTTACACCAAGCGGGATTCCTTTAACAAGGTCTGTAAGAATTATTGAATCCATTCTTGATTTTACGGCAATGATAACAATTTTTACATTATTATCTTTAATAACAGCTTCTGAATCACAGGTTAGGCCTAATATCGGAATTGTTGAATCCTCGTCTTCAATAGTATTCATATTATCATCAAGAAATCCTACAACTTTCATGCCTAAAGCCGGTTGTGATTGGATTTCTTCAGCAATAAGTTTTCCGTCTTGCCCTGCGCCTACAATCAAAACATTTTTTACTGACTTAAAGTATTTTGCATGCAGACAGAATATAATTCTCCAGATTAGCAAAAATACAAAAACTCCGGCTGTATTTATTGCTAAGAGAAGGAATGTAATTATGTTATATCCCAGAATAACAAGCGGTATGGCTGTAATAACTGATGCAACAGCACACGCTTCAAATAAAAAATAAATATCTTTAAATCCGTATTCGCGAATATTGTAAAAACCTTTTGCATATAATGCAAAAAACAGAACTGCTAAAAACCAAAGCGTTATTGAAAATAACTGAAATGCGTTTCCGGCAAATCCTGCAAACATATATAAGGTTATAAAAGCAATAATCAGAGCATCAACTATTGCAAGTACAAAAATCGATCTGGAAATAACAGGCATAAAATCTCCTTGTTTTAAACACTTTTTCAACTATTCCATTATACCACATTGATATAATTTATAACAGTGGGGGGATTTTCCAAAAAAGAACCGGTCGTGTGACCGGCTATATCCTAATTCCAAAATAAATAAGCTTTTATAAAAAATACCCCCAAGCGAATTCGAATCGCTGTCTACACCGTGAAAGGGTGTTGTCCTAGGCCTCTAGACGATGGGGGCTCAACGGACAATTTCTATAGTACCAAATCAATTTTTAAAGTCAAGCGCTATGATTAAAAACTTGAATTAAGTATTTGTTGAGCGTAAAATTGGATTTAGAAATAGAGGCAGTTATGATTAATAGAAAATCAAGAGATGAAATAAAAAGAATGAGACATGCAGGGCATATCGTAGCTCTTGTTCATAAAAAAATGAGAGAAGTAGTTGAGCCCGGTATTTCTACAAAAGAGTTAGATAATATTGCAATGAAAGTTATAAAGGAAAATAAAGCTATCCCGACGTTTTTAGGATACAGCGGTTTTCCGGCAAGCATTTGTACTTCAATTAATGAAAAAGTTGTACACGGTATTCCTTCAGAAAAAGAGATTTTAAAAGAAGGAGATATTATAGCAATAGACGTTGGTGCAACATATGGCGGTATGGTAGGTGATAGTGCCTGGTCTTACGCTGTAGGTAAGATTTCTGATGAAAAAGCGATGTTAATGAAAGCAACAGAAGAAGCGCTTTTTGCCGGTATTGCAAAAATGAGAGCCGGAAATGTTCTTGATGATATTTCAGGTGCGATAGAAGATGTCGCAAATAGCTATAATTTGGGTATTGTAAGACAATATGGCGGTCACGGAGTCGGGCATGTAATGCATGAAGATCCGTTTTTATTTAATTACAGAGTCGGTGACCAAACACTTATTAAATCCGGCATGGTAATAGCAATTGAGCCGATGTTAAATCTCGGCGGAGATGAAGTCTTTGTTGAAGATGATAAGTGGGGAGTGGTTACAAAAGACAGAAAACCATCTGCGCATTTTGAACATACTGTTCTTGCTACAGATGGCGAACCTGTCTTAATGACAACTCTGATGAATTAAAACCATGGGCGTTGCCAAAAACCCTGCGGTTTGCTATTTAATTTTACTAATGCAATTGGTAGATTAATTACATCACCGGCTTCCAGCTCTGCAACATCGTAGTCTGTATTCCTGCCATCTGCTGATGAACCGGGCTCTGCACGTTTACTAATTACTCCTTCATTACCATATGGAATGCCGTCTTTGGTAACTAATACGTTCGCTTCAATTCCAAAATCTGCCTTTATTGTTCTAAGCTGTGGATTTGGATAATACCATTTTGTTTTCTTGACTTTTACTTTTAAAAATTTTTTGTCCTCACTAAGACTGAGTTCATAAGGTCCATTATATCCATTTAGTTCTGCCATTTTTAGTTTTTCTTCAGCACTTAAATCACATTGTTCCAATATTCCTGCATCACCATTTTTTCTAGCGGTTTCTTGTAGTTTTACCATATCTGAATGTGATATAGTGTTATCAGAACCTACAGTGATTATAGAATTAATTAGTTCTTTGCTTTCTGTCTGAAAAGTAAATTTACGTGTTGATTTGTTTCCATTTGCTACATTAAATGTTACAGTGTCTGTCATTTTAATAATCCTTTCTTTTTATATCTCTATGTATATATAAAGTATTCGTTTAGAAAACAATTGCCTGTTTGTTAACAAATGTTAAGAAACTCCTTCTGATTAATAGTTTAACGCGCTATGCAAACGAAAAAACGGGGGTAAAAAGGTGGATTTTTGTAAATATTTGTAACAATATTTTGCACAATATTAAAGTTTAGAAAAAATATGCCGTTAATAAAAGATGTAAGATAAGCGATATCTAATGTAACTCAATACCTATTCTGTTACATTGGATTTTTGTTTTAAGGTTCTATTATTTGTTTTTATTGTTTTTTACCCTTTTCCTTTTCTTTCTCTTTTTTTGCGATTGAAAAGAGAAAGAAAAGGAACAAAAGAAAGAGAAAACACGCGGTTGTTTCCTATGCCCGTAAGGGCATTTGGAGTAAATATACTTTAGCTCCTCCAAGGCTGGACCGGCAAGCCGGTTCTCTTACGCTCACTATGGGTGCTTACGCCCCACGTTCGCGGCGAACACCTTGTTTGCTATTATTTAAGCCCGTAAGTGTTGAGTATCCCCTATCTCCGGGTGAGGATTAGGGCGGGAACAGATTTATCTTATCATTTCTTACGTCCAAAATATGCTCCTTTCTTTACTTTTACCCCCAATGTAACAGAATAGGTATTGAGTTACATTGAATACAACACAAATTAGCTAATTTATTATAAATAATTAATCAAAATTAAACTAAAATGAAAGGAGCATTATTTTATGACAGTAGATTTAAGCAAAATTTCAAAAGCAGTACAAAAATTTGTAGCTGATGTTGCAAAACAAGAAGGAAGTAAGAAAGAGATTGATACTAAAAAAGAGTATGATCAGCTAAGCAACTATCTTGCCGGCAACACTGGTTCTATGAATGTTCATGAAAAAGAATTTATTCAAGGTTTTATGATAGAATACGAGAATAAAACCGCCAAGCAAGCAAGAGAAGATGAACAAAAACGTATAGAAGAGTCGACTACAGAAAATACAAAAGATGCAGTAAAAGATATCAAAAAATGGATGAGTGATAAAAGAAAAATTGATAGTGACGTAGAAGCTCAAGCTCTTGCTTCAATGCTGAAAAATACCGCAGGTGATTTAAATAGTGCTGATATAGAATATATTAAAAATGTTCTTATAGAAAGCGGTTACGAATCGTATGTTCCTAAAGAAGAAGATGCAAAGCCGGATGGAACAGCTCCAAAACAGGAAGAGAAACCGGCTGTTCAGCAAGCAAAAACAGAAACTCCTGAAACATCAAAAGAGAAAAAGGCTGAAAATAACGCAAGTACGACAAATGATACTTCTCAAGCAGCAGAAAAGCCCGCAGAGCAAGCTCCAACGACAGAGCAGAAAAAAGAACCCTCAACGGCCCCGACTACGCCAAAAAGAAGAAAGTCCAGCCCTGCACGACCTTCTCATAATCAACCAGAACCTCCAAGTACACCTGCAAATTCTCCAAAAGAAATACTAGAGAGGGTTGGAGAAGCCGCAAAAGAAATTATCAAACCTGCAAATCCTCCAAAAGCAAAAGCTCCTCAAAGAAATAGGATTACAGAGCTTGGAAGAACTAGGGGGGGTAAAACTAGCCGCGGAGGTAAAAGCTGAATTAAGTGCCGGTGTTACTGATAATGAAAGACTTGTAGGCCTTTTAAAAAGCGTAAATACCGGCAGTGCATATACTTTTGTCGGACAGTTTGTAAATATGAACGAACCTCAACTTAACCAACAAGTCTTTTCAATCAGTGACCTTTTTGATAAAATTGACTACAGTGCAACACTTCATGTTATGCAAAAATTGTTAGATCAAGCTAAAGCAATGGGACTTGCCAATACTGCAGCTTATAAAAATTTGCAAGTTGTAATAACAACTGGAAATGAAAATCTCAAAAACGGACAATTAGATGATGGTGATCCAAATAAGAAAACGCAAATTAAAGCCGATCAGGCAATTAGTTGGCTATATAATGAAATGAGTAAAGTTATTGAATAGCAAAAAAGGCCGGCGGAAAAATCCGCCGGTTTTTTATGAAATCATTTTTAGCATTATATGTAACAAAATGTTACGATTTACCTCTGGACAAATGATTTTGTGTGTTATAAAATCAAGTTGAAACGATATATGAGGTAAAAATGGATCAGATTATTAAAGTAGCCTGGGAATTAAACGAAAAAAGCGATAACCGTTATAAATTGGTTTATGAAATTGCAGAGTTAGCTAAAAAATTGGTTGATGAGATGCAAATGAAGAAAGCCCGAGACGAGTTTGGTTTTGAGGAAGCTGTTAATGAAAATGCTTATAAAAAGGAAAATCCTGTAGAGCATGCAATCATGGTTAAAGCTTCCGAGGCGGATGATACCGAACTTGTAGGCTGAACTTAGGTTTTAAATAAAACAAAAAGAACTTCCTATAAGCGGGAAGTTCTTTTTTATTGAGTATTTGTAAAAATTTGTTAAATATATGGCAATTTTTTTAATTTATAAGACTTAAATAGAAAGGAAGGTCGTAGTATGAACAAAAACAGTAAGAAATTAATGAATCTGAAGTGGGGGTTGTAGGCTATGTTATTGAATGCACCAAAAATATACTCTACATTGGGTAACCCCGATTCTCTTATACCATTATGTGTAAAAGATGTTTCAAGTTCATTAGGTATGACAGCAGGCTCATACGTAACCGGAAAAGAAGAAGGTTTTGACAGGTTTATAGACGAATTTGGCACTGAGGCGCTTTGGCTGGGTGGAATTCCTTCTTTAAGATGGATTTTTGATAAAACTGTTTTTAAGGCTTTTGGGCTGGATGCGAAGATTGATCCAAGAAACCTTAAGGATAAGAAGTTTTATCAAAAACTTAAAGAGTTTGCCCCAAATGATGAAATAAGAAAGAGTCTGGAAAAAGCTGAAAAAAATACAAGACTGTTTAAGAATCTGGCTGCTTCAAAATTCGTGTTTTCAACACTTACTGCTGCAGCTGCTTATATCGGACTTACTAAATTAAAGCAATATTATACTAATCAGCAGATAAGAAGAAATTTAATAAAAGAACATCAGGAAAAACAAGAGAAAATGAAACAATCTTCACAGAACCCTTCTTTTAAGGGGATTGGAAGAATTGTTGAAGAGTTTGCATTCTCTCCTGTAAAAAATATGTATATTATGGACGGTTTTATTACGACTGAAAGGTTAACTGATGCAAGAAATGCACAGGAGTTTGCAGGTTATGCGATAAAAGAAGGTTCAACTATATTCTTCTTATATTTTGCCGGCAAGAAAATCCAAAAATGGCTGGAAAATTCTGCAAAGAAAAACTATAATAAATCTATAACTCTTGATTCAAGAGTTTTAGAGGGCGGCGAACTTAAAAAATCTTTTGAGGACGGTTCAATCCAAAAGAGTATTGATGAATTTAATGCTGCTAATACTTCAAAAGAAAAACTTTATGAATTCTTGCATAAAAACCCTGAAAATAAGATTGTAAAAGCTGCTAAAAAATCTGATATTGTTAAATGTTTAAAGAATTCAGATACAATTGATACAAGAAACTTTTTTGATTTTGATGAAGTTAAGGGAGTAAAGGATAAAGTTGTTGAACTCTATAGCCAATATAAAGATGCCATAAGTAAAGGTGAGACATCAGAAAACTTCTTTAAAGGTGTAAGAAAGTTGAAGAGACGTTCAATTATAGGAAATATTGGCGCTTCTATTTTAGCTCTGGGGGTAATTACTCCTGCTGCTATGCTCATCAAGAGATACACTGATAAAGGCGGAAAAGAGTTCCAGACTAAAAAGGAAATAAAAGAGCAGCTGATAAGAGAAGGCTTAATAACTGCTTAATGCTATCTCCATCAGGGGATTAGACGGAAAGGGATTAAAGATTACGATAAATTTGTTATAATATAACTATGAGAAAATTTATTATATCTTTTATTTTATTTAGTCTAATCATGCCGGTGGGATTTGCAGAATCTATATATACATATACACCGCAAGGAAGTGAAAGGAGTGTTCTCAGGCGTTCTGCCAGAGGATATACAATGTATGATGATATGGGTAACAGAACGGGACGTATAAGAGAATATTCAAACGGTACAAATGTTTTATATGATCAAAACGGAGCAAAGACAAGAATTTTTAGGCGAAATGCAAGAGGAAATACAAACGTATTTGATAATTCCGGAAACAAGGTCGGAACAATAAGGACACTTTCTAACGGCAGAGCATATACTTATGACCAATATGGGAATAACACAGGGTCTTTTAAGACTTATCCGGGCGGACGCGGAGTTATGTATGATAATTTTGGTAACATGCGCGGAACCTTTAGGACAAGATATTAATAAAAAATGGGCGGGGAAAGAATTTCCCCGCCCATTTTTTTATTCAATTATTTAATAGCAGCTTTAGCCCTTGCAAGAGAATTTTCTTTTCCTAATATTGCAAGTGTTGCAACCATATCAGCTCCGCAGAGTCTGCCTGTTACAGCTGCTCTTATTGCCCACATTGTAAACTTAGGTTTGTAACTTTTTTGTTCTTTGAAATCAGCTCTGAATTTTTCGAGTTTTTCATGAAGATTTTCTTCTGTCCATTCCCAGTTTTGAGCTTGTTCCACAAATGTTTTTAAAACATCTTGTGATAGTTCTGTTTCAAGATTTTCTTTTGCTTTTTCATCAATTTCGACCTTATCTCCACCAAAGAAGTATGAAACAGCATCAGTAATATCTGATAACAGAGTTAAAGGTTCATATGTGATATCAATCATACGGTTAAATTGTTCTTCCGTAAGTTCGCTTAAATCATATTTTGTAAGATATTTTTTCAGCTTTTGTCTTAATTCTTCTTTCGGAAGCATTTTAATATAGTGGCTGTTCATCCATTTAAGCTTATCGTATTCAAAAATAGAATTTGAAGACGAAATTTCATTTATTCTGAAATCTTTAGCTATTTCATCAACTGTTTTTATTTCAACTCCGTCAGAAGGCGCCCAGCCCAAAAGAGCAACGAAGTTAACGAGAGCTTCAGTTAAATATCCCTGCTCAACAAAATCTGAAACTGCTGTAGCTCCGTGTCTTTTGGATAATTTACTTCTATCCGGAGCAAGAATCATTCCTAGGTGTCCGAATTTCGGAACTTCAAAGCCCAGGGCTTCAAAAATCAGAATTTGTTTATAAGTATTTGATATATGGTCTTCTCCTCTTATAACGTGAGATATTTTCATCAAAGCATCATCTATAACAACAGCGTAGTTATAAGTAGGAGCACCATTGGATTTCATAATTACAAAATCGCCAATCAAATTTGTATCCATATGCAGTTTGCCCTTAACCATATCGTCAAATTCAAGGATTGATGAGTCGTGGAAAGCTTTTTGCGCTTTTGATACATTAAATCTGATAGCCGGTTTTCTGCCTTCTGCTCTTAATTTAGCTTTTTCATCATCTGTTAAGTTTTCGCATTTTTTAGAATATACATAAGCTTTTTTATTTTTAGTAGCTTCTTCTTTTTCAGCTTCTAACTCTTCCGGAGTGCAGAAGCATTCATACGCAAACCCTTTGTCCAGAAGTTCCTGAATATATTTCGGGTAAATATCAAATCTTTGAGATTGAGTATAAGGACCGTACTCTCCGCCAACATCCGGGCCTTCGTCCCAATTAAGCCCGAGGGCTTTTAAGCTGTCAAAAATATTATCAACATAAGCCTGACTTGTACGTTCTGCGTCAGTATCTTCTATTCTCAATATAAATTTACCGTTATTTTTTTTTGCAAACAAATAATTAAATAAAGCCGTTCTAGCTGTTCCTATATGGAGATTTCCGCTGGGAGACGGTGCTATTCTTACTCTAACTTCTGACATAATGTAATCCTTCCTAAAAATTAATTATTTACCACTTAATTATTGCACAAATAGAAAAAGCGGTAAAGAAAAAGCCTGATTTTTTAAATCAGGCGCTGATAGATAAGTAAGTTGGGGAATTAAGTAAGTAAGATTAAGTTTGGTATTATAAGTAAGAAAAATTTTTTATGACTTTATTCGGGATATAAATGTAACTCTAGATTTCATATCCATTGCAAAAAGTCGCATTTCGTCCATTAAAACATAGGACTTATCTTCTGTAGGGTTTTCATTAATATAAAATTCGCGTGAAATATTTGTCGCCATAGCATTTATGTTATAGCTCTCAAGTAGTGCCATATTCATCACCTCATCTTTGACTAAACCATAAATTAATATCATTTATGATAAAGTATTTTTTATTTACTCTCTTATATTTGTCTTACATATATATAAAGTATATAAAATTTTTCAGATTTCACAAAGGCAAATCTTTGTTACAAAACTTAATAATACAAAAGATAGATGTAAAAATAAAAATCAATATATAATTGAGATTGAGGCTAATAATATTAAGTTATGTAAATATTTTTCTGAAAATCCTAAAGTTTTTAGAAAAAATGCCGATATATATTATATATCATATAAGAGGTGTGTATCACATGTCAAACTTCACAGTAAACGGAGTATATTCTTACACAAGCGCAAACATCTACTCTTACTTAGGCAGGGTACCTGTTAGCTCAAGAGCGCTTGAGCGTGCGTTTGATGAATTTGATATTACTCCGACAGGTACAACCGATGATTTGAAAAAACTGAATGCAGCTATGTACGAAGAGTACTCAAAGCAGGTGCAGCAGCAGATTGATAATCAAAATAACCAGAAGGTTATCCCCTGGGCAAGTTTATGTGCTCAAATTGGTATTCAGGCAACTGGTGATTATGATAAGGACTATGCTGCATTTAATAATGCAATTCAGTTATTGAGCCAGAGTGCCGTCGATGGTCAGGCAATGACTTATTTTGCAGGGCTTAGGTCAGAAGCATCCAGAGCTTTTGGTTTGTCTAACAAACCGGAGGCAGCAGAAGCGCCTATATCCTATCGTGCCTATCAGGCACAATTCATGCGCTGATAGTCGATGGTGCACAGTTTTTGGCCCGATTCAATCTGAATCGGGCCTTTTTGTAATGCTTGAGTACCGGATAGGTGGGGAATACAAAATCTATCAAAATAGATTTTAATAGTATTGGAGGATTTCTTTATGTATCGTGTTTTGAGCTTATTTATGGTGTTATTACTTGCTTTTTGGGGGGTAATAAAATGTGATTTACCGGCAGCGGCTGCAAGGACTATTGTTACAAGAACTCCTTATTACCAGCCTAATTATAACAGATTTAATCATAGATATAGGCATAGCTATAGGCCGAATCGATATTATAATAACAATAGATATAATAATAGAAGGTATTATAATGCTTATCCCAGAAGAAGGTTTTTTAATAACAATCATTATTATCCAACAACTTCTTTTTCTGATATGGGGGCATTGGAAAAATATACACTTGATAAAACATTCTCGAGAGACAGCGATTTGCAGAGGTTAGAAAGACTTGAAATGGAAGCTTTTGGGGCAATCCAGCCGGGAGATGTTAATTCTAGATATGATAATGTTAGAACAGCAATTCTTTCTCGTCCAAAACAAAATTATAAAACATCTTTCTGGAGAAATATTGGCAATTTCTTTGGCGGTCAAATGACCGGCTTTACTCCCTCTTTGGATAATGATCCATTTTTTTCCGGTTCAAGTTTTGCAAGCACACCTTATCCTACAACTTACGGTAACAGTAATATTACACAATTTGCTAGCCCGTGGGGAAGCGGGTATAGAGTTAATAACTATGGTACAGGCTCTGGATGCGGGGTTAAGATTCTTGATTAGAATTAAAGACCGCGTTCCGGATGTGCAGAATTTGATGAAACTATTTCATAGTATTCATTCTTGTCAATATTTACACCCATATTTTTAATATCAATTGTAAATTTCTTTTTCTTTTTAGGTTTATACGAAATTTTATCTGACGATTTCATTATTTTCTCCAACCTGAACAATAGTCGGCTTATGAGTTTTAATCTCTTCCGGAGTTAATTGTGCATATGTAACAATAATGATTTTGTCACCGGGCTGTGCTTTTCTTGCTGCAGCACCGTTAAGACAAAAGCATTTTGAACCTCTTTGGCCTTTTATTGCATATGTCTGAAAACGCTCTCCGTTATTTATATTTAAAATTTCGACTTTTTCCCATTCAAGAATGTTTGCCTGTTCTAAAAATTCTTCATCTATAGTAATAGAGCCTACATAATTTAGGTTCGCGTCTGTTACTGTGGCTCTGTGTATTTTTGAATTTAAAAATTCTCTTAACATATTTATACCTCGACTTTATGTTATCACAAAAAAAGAGTTACATGGCTAATGAGTTTTTTCTTCTAATTTATAAAATATAAATACAAGGAGGTCAATATGTTAGATTTATTTATTTTAGAAACTTGTCCTTATTGCAGAAAGGTTATGAGTTTTCTTGATGAAAACGGGGTTAAGTATAATAAAATTGATATTACTAATAAGGCTTCAGAAGATGCTCTTATTCAAATGGGCGGAAAAAGGCAGGTTCCATTTCTGGTGGATAAAGATAGAAATATACAGATGTATGAGTCAAATGATATTATAGAATATATAAAAACGATTATGTAGTCAGGCAGTATTTTTCCATCGCTTGAACAAATCCGTCGTTAAAAACGGTGTCGGTTATATCATCTGATATCGTTTTCAATTCTTCTGTGGCATTTCCCATGGCAATTTTAACTCCGCCGGCTTTAAGCAGGGCTATATCGTTATTCTGGTCACCGATAGTCAAAGTTTCATCTCTGCTAATTCCCCAGAGTTTTTGCAGAAACTCGACAGCACAGAATTTTGAAGCTTCTTTATTAGAAAATTCCAGAAAATACGGAGTAGATTTAACTATGTATAAGTCAGGAAATATTTCAGGGAGCTCCTTCTCGTATTTGTTAATTCTGTCAGGGTTTTGATAATCTATTGCGAGAAGTTTATTAACCTTTGTTTTATTAACATCACAAAAATTTTTTCTTGTATATTGTGTGTGAAGATTGTTGCAATATCTATTGACTTCATAGCAGTCTTTTTCGGAGTATAAAATATCGTCATTGTAGAGGTTCAGGTGAATATTTTCTTCTTTAGCCCATTCAATAATCTGTTTTGCCTGAGCTTCCGTAAGACATTTTTCATAGAGAGTTCTCGCCCCCTCCTTAATCAATCCCCCCTGATATGAGACTACCGGAGTTGTAAGGTTAAGGTCTTTTGCTATAAGACTTGCTGCTGCGTGCATTCTTCCTGTAACAAGAACTACTTTTATCCCTTTTTCACAAAGTTTTCTAACACAATCTTTTACCCCCTGAGTAAAATTGCCCTCCGGGATTAGTAAAGTTCCGTCAATATCAGTTGCTACAAGTTTAATCATAACAATTCCTCATCTATTAATAATATATCATGCCCTACATCCTGCATAATCTCTAAATAAGAATAAAAATGTCTGGACATTGCGGTCAAATACTGGCTCAAAATCTCCTGATGTGCCGTTTCATTAATAATCAAATCAGTATATGAATTTTTGCCTTTAATATAAGCCTCTGTTGATAGTTCGACTATTCTTTTTGACTCTTCCAATATTTTCTGGGAATAATTCATATTCTCCGCAGAATACTTAAAAGTATTATAGTCCTTTTTGAGCTCATACTTTAGCTGGTTTTCATAAGCCTTTTTACCTGCTTTTGTTCTTTCAAGAAAAATTTCAGCTTTTTGTATCTCCGGAGTGAAATTATATAAAATAGGAACATCCATTCCAAATCCGACAAACGCGCCGCTATAATTATTAGGTGCAGAAGAATGAGCCTGCCAGGCGTAACCCCCTGCTATACTTACATCCGGTACTCTGTTACGTTTTGACAGCTTAACTTCCTGAGTAGATTTCTCTATATTTTCATCAGTAATTCTAATTATATAGCTGTATTGAAGAGCTGTGTTTTCAAGAACCTTGTATTCAGGGAGTTTTATATTCCAGTAAGACCAGTTTCCGAACAGCGAAGGGTCTTTTGTGTCGTACATAATTTCATCTGAACCGGTATTCAAAATCTTATTGAGTTCAAATTGCTCCGCAAGCATCATAGCTTTTGCCCTGTTTAGTTCAATTTTTTGTCTGGCATACTGAATATCGGCTTTAAGGTTATCGATTTCATAATTTGCGTCTTTAGGCCTGTCTGTTGTAATTTGGACTAAATCTTTGAATAGTTTAAGCCGTTCTTCCTGAATTTTATAAACTGATTTTGCATACAAAACATCAAAATATGCCTGCATAATCTGGAGCTTGTAATTATGTTCGGCCTGCTTAAGTTCAGTTTCTTTAATAGAATATTCTTCTTCAGCAATCTTTTTTCTGACTCCGCGTTTTAGAACTTCAACCGGCAGAGAAAGTCCGGCTTGCGAAGCGTTTCCAAGAGCAACATTACCGAGCATAATATTAGATTGTATTTGCGGATTTTTAAGCCGGCCGGCAATTTTTATATCTTTCTTGTAAGCTTCAAGCTCCATCCGTTTAATATTTAATTCGCAATTCTGCCCGAGTCCGATATCTATAAGCTCATCTAAATCGGCTTTTACAACCTCTGCTCTTGCAGAATACGGTAAAAAGCTGAATATTAATGCGGCTATAATAAAAAACTTTCTCATACAGTAGAAATTTTAGCATAAAAAAAACGCCTTTCGGCGTTAAAAATTCGGTTAATTAATAAGGTATTTTAATAAGGTTATTTATGTAAAATTCTATTTCTTTTTCCAAAACATAATTTTGTCTCCGAGTTTTGTCCAAAAACTTTCTGTCGCAGCTGGTTTTTTACCTTTTTTTAAACACAATGCTATTGTTCCGCCAACTATTCCTAGTGCCAAAATCCCTTTCAAAGGTGCCGGCAATTTTTCGAAAAATCCGACAGTCTTTCCAACTCCTTGCGAAACATCACTGCCTAATTGTCCAAACCCTCCGCCGAATCCGTTAATTCCTGCCTGAGAATAGTCTCCTACTCCTTGAAGCCCAAAACCATTCATTCCTGTGCTTCTTTGAAAGGTATCAGGTGACATTCCGTAGTTTTGATACATTGCTCCTTGCATTGCTTGCTGCATATAAGGATTAAAACCAAAGTTTGCATATGAGCTGACGTTTGGCATACCGTAAATGTCATACGGGGTATAATCCAGAATGCCTTGAGCATACAAGTTATTCATTGTATAAGGACTTACTGACATCTTATTAAATACCTTTCATTCACTTCACATTTATATAAAGTTTTTTTTCTTAAAAAAATTGCTTTATTTGTAAAGCTTTGTTAAGATTAATTTTATGGGGAAAACTTTTTTGAAAAATAACTGGCAGGTTTTGGGATTTAATATAATCCTGCTTTTGATATTTATCCTAGGTTACGGACGGTTTGGAAATGTTATAGTGGACTCGTTTCGGGAAGCTTATATCCCTGCACAGATGCTTCAGGGACAGGTTTTGTATAAAAATATTTTTAATATTTATGCCCCGCTTTCTTATATAATTAATGCAGTTTTATTCTCTATCTTTGGTACGAAATTATGGGTTTTATATGCTGCAGGACTAGCTGCAACTATCGGGATTGTTAATTTAACGTTCAAAATTGCAGAGAAATTTTTAGACAAAAGTATTTCTTTGAGCATTGTTCTTTTCCTTATATCAGCTTCTGTATTATCACCGAATGTTTTTAATTTTATTTTCCCTTATTCATACGGGATGCTCTACGGGCTTTTATTTATCCTTGCTTCAATTTATTTTGTTCTGGATAAAAAATATCCGTTTGCATATTTTTTCTATTCGCTTGCAGTATGTTCAAAATATGAGTTTATTCTGCTTCTGCCGTTATTAATTTATTTGAGCGGTAAAAAAGACTGGGGCAAAAATCTCATTGCATTTATTTTGCCGTTTATAATAACAATTTTCCCTCTTTTTATACAAAAAGTCGGAGTAGATAATATTCTGGCTTCTTTCCAGATAATATTACATATGGGAACTTCTAAAACCCTGCTGTGGTTTTATTCGGTTATGGGGCTTGTATTCAGGTGGGAGATTATTCCTATATACTTGTTTAATTTCGCAAAAATTTTTATACCAATTTATTTTTTATATAGATTTAAGACTTATTGGCTGATAGTACCGATATTAATATATCTGTATTTTAT
>CALUSZ010000131.1 GCA_944323495.1 Candidatus Gastranaerophilales bacterium | reverse complement strand
AAAGCTCATTATACACCTGCTCAACCAGTAAATATATTGGGAAATTCGTTTTTGTCAGTACAAGTTTTTCAGCATCGTATTTGTATACCTCTAAAAGCGCATTAACAAGCCCTAATAAATCCTCATTACTTTTTTGCATTGTAGATAAAAGATTTTTTTGTCTTTCATCCAACTCCCCGAGAGCACCGTCAAGAAAGAATTTGAGAGTCTGAATTGCGGCTAAAAGCGGAGTACGCAGGTCATGAGTTAATGTCGCAATAAAATCATCTCTCAATTTATCAGCTTTTTTCTGCTCGGTTACATCTCTTATAACTCCAACAAAGCGTTTAAACTCATCATCCGGATTAATCCTTGCAAAATTAATTTCAACCGGAGTCTCTAAACTGCTCAATGGATTTTTAATATAAAAATTTCTCAAAAGAAGTTCGTTATCCTCAAGCTTATGTAACTCTTTTGAAATAAATGTTTTTTCAGAAAATAAATAATCATCGATAGATGTTTTAACCAGTTTTTTTTCAACCAGCCCTATTAAATTTTCACAGGCCGGATTAACCTGTTCTATTATTCCGTCTTCATCAACAATTATAATCCCGTCAGCACAATAATTAACAATTCCCTCTAATTTTGCATTAGATTGCTTTAAATCTCTGGTTCTCTCATCAACTAATTGCTCAAGGTTATGAGAATACTTTTCAAGCTCACCTTTTGCCTCTTCAAGCTCTGCTATTTTTTTGCGAAGCTCACTTAAAAGATAACTCCTCTCAATTCCGTTTTTAATATTAATGATTAAATCATCATTATTCCACGGTTTTTCAATATATCTGTACAAACCTACTTCATTAATAGCTCTTATAGCATTTTCTTTGTCGGCATACCCTGTCAGCAAAATTCTGCTAACTTCCGGATACATCTTTTTTACCTCTGTTAAAAACTCTAATCCATTCATTTGCGGCATTATAAAATCCGAAATAACCAGATCCGGCTGATTATTTTTTAAGAAATCAATAGCATCTACAGGGTTATTAAAAAAATGCGCATCAGAAAAACCCTCTACCTTCAATAAAGTTTTGAATGCAGATGTTACTATTTTTTCATCATCGACTACGACAATCTTCCCCATGTTCATATTTTTATATTAACCCAAATAAACCTATTAGACAAATTATTAACATTTATAAATAATATGGTATAATCAAAGAAAACAAGGAGAGATAATTTTATGAATAAAATTTTTAAAGGCTATACTCTTGCGGAGGTTCTTATCTGTGTCGCGATAGTGGGTATTGTTGCTGCGATAGTGGCTCCAAGGCTGTTTATCAGTGCAGATTCTAAAATTAATGCAGGATCTGTTTCAAGAACTGTAGAGCTTATACAAAACGGTTTTGTTAATATTATGCAGGAAGTCCAGACGCGGAGTGAAGATAATACTATGCCTGCAAATTTAGCTTCAATTAAGCTGTCAGACTTATTTGAAGACGGAAGTGAGGAGTATATAACAGATAATGATAACTTGTTTGCTTCAACAATGGGACTAATGGGTACTGAAGAAGCAGATGATTATACAATAAACGATATAAGAAATTATTCTGGAAATGCTCTTGGAAATGGAATGCTCTCTAATACGCATGCATATCGTTTTAAGAAAGTAAATTCAGTAGTAATATTTCAAGAGGTTCCAAATGCTGGAATTGCAAATGCAGAAGAAGATGAAGTAATTACAAGGATTTTTATTGATGCCAACGGTTCTGCAACTCCTAATCAAGTAGGACGCGATGTGTTTTTATTTGGTTTGACAAACAGCGGACATATGGTACCGGCAGGATCAGAAGCATATAATAATAATATTTTTGCAGATGAGATTACGTTATATCAGGAACAAAATGGCTGCCAGGAGAATATTACTGACGGGTTACCTTGTGCCGCGAGAATTATGGCAGATAAATGGAATATTAATTATTAAGAGGAGATTATAAAAATGGCAGAATCAAAATTATTAGCAAGTATTCAAAGAACTGATACAGAACAGTTACAAATTTCAATTTCAGAATATAGAGGCAAAAGCTACTTTAATTTGAGAATTTTTTATACAACAGATGATGGTGCAACCTGGCTTCCGACAAAGAAAGGTGTAACTTTTGCTCCGGATCAGCTGGACATTTTATCTGATGCTATTGAAGAAGCTAAAAAAGAATTTATGAGCGAGGAGTAGGCAGGATAGGCAAACTCCAGAATTCAAGAAGATTTTATGAGTAGTATAGAAGAAGAATTTATAGCAACAGTTTCACATGAATTGAGAACCCCTCTTACAAGTATAAGAGGGTTTTCTCAAACTCTTCTGAATTCTTGGGATAAAATTAAGGATGATGATAAAAAAAAGTTTGTCGGTATTATTGAGGAGCAGTCTAATAGGCTTATTCACCTTGTAGAAAATATTTTAACTGTTTCACGGGCGTGTGCGGAACATCAAGTTTTGAAAAAAGTAAATGTAAACAACATAATTAAAAAAGTCGTCTCTCTAATCGAAAATCAATATAAGACTCATCATTATGTCTTAAATCTGATGCACAATCTGCCTCCGGCTCTTTTAGATGAGGATAAATGCCAGCAGATATTAACAAACCTTATTGATAACGCATCAAAATATTCAGAGTCAGGCAAAAAGGTTATTATATCAACATCAATATGTAAAAATATGATATGTATAAAGGTTCAAGATGAAGGAGTTGGTATAAAACAGGAAGATTATGATAAACTTTTTAAGAAATTCAGTCGTCTTGAAAACCATTTAACCAGCAAAACACAGGGAAATGGGCTGGGGCTTTATATAACTAAACAGCTGGTAGAAAAAATGAACGGGGAAATTTCTTTTACAAGTTCTGAAAAAGGAACTACTTTTGAAGTGGTATTTCCTTTTTATAATGAGGAGGATGCTTTAAAATGCTCTCAAACGTCCTAATTATAGATAAAAGAAAAGAACTCTCAACAAAGTATAAAAAAAGTATTGAAGACGACCAAACAACAGTAATTATATCCAGAAATCTTAAGGATGCAATGTTTAAAATTCAGACAACTGATCCTGATATTATTATTGTATCTGACAGTATCGAGGAAAAATTATCTGATTTTTGCAGCAGAATCAGGGCGCTTACATATAATACACGTCCTGTTATAATTGCTCTTTCAAAATCTGCTGACAGCTCAGATAGAATTCTTGTTCTGGAAAGCGGTGCTGATGATTTTTTAAGTGAGCCTGTCAATATTGATGAGTTTAAAATTAGAATAAAGGCCCATTTAAGACGGGATATTGAATCTAACCTCGACAACAAAACACTTCTTCCAAACAAAAAATTTGTTAGAAAATCTATTAAACGTCTGCTTAATTTAGAAAATAAAAATGCAGTACTTTTAGTCGGTCTAGAAAATATCGGGAATTATAGAAGCGTATATTCTGATGTAGCCGGTGACAAGCTTATTCAGACACTGGTTGCTATTACAAAATCAGCCCTTGATGCAGCAGATTTTTTGGGACAGTTAAATGATACTAATTTTATAATAATAACTAATCCCTACAGCGCAGAAAAGCTTGCGGCATTTCTTACCTTCGCATTTGATACAGTGGCTCCAAAGTTTTATTCTTCTGCGGATGCAAAAAGGGGGTATATGGTGCTTAAGGGTGATAGAATGGCCGGCATGAGGGTTAATCCTGTTTCAATTTTAATAGGCGGTATTGTTGATAATTATAATCTGATTAATACGCCGGAAGAGCTTATTGAAAGATTGTATTCAATAAAAAAATTTGCTAAAATCCCTAATGGTTCAAATTATGCAATTGACAGACTTAAACTTTCCGGAAAAAAATCAATACAACCTGCTTATCATAATAATGAGATATATATAAATGAACCTGATGAGGCATTGGCCCTGCTTTTAAGAACAACACTGGAACTTCAGGGATACAATACAACTGATAGAATTGATGCAGATTCTAATGAACCGCCAGAAATAATTATTCTGGATAGTCAGGATGATTTGTCCGGATTAGATATCTGTCGTGATTTAAAAAGCCGTTTGAATTTTGTAAATTCTAAAATTATTGTCACAAGTAATATTCATGATAAAACAGCTATTCTGGATGCAGGGGCTGATTTGTATCTGCCTAAACCTTATGAAATCTCTGATTTAATCCAATGGGTAGAATATTTTACTAAAGATCAGCTTTCAAATTAGCTGGAAAAATTTTTAACTAAAACTCTTGCAAAAAAAGCTTTATGTGATATCTTATAAATTGAGCCTAAGCTTTTGAGCTTATGTCTCAGAAAATTTAATAATTTATATATGCGTCTGTAGCTCAGCTGGATAGAGCATCTGCCTTCTAAGCAGAGGGTCCCGCGTTCGAATCGCGGCAGGCGTATTTTTATTGTATTATTTTGTGTGATAATATGTGGTTTATGATGGATAAGATTATGCTTGAAAATTATGTCACATATTTATGCTTTTTGGATGGAAAGTTCAAAAAGTTTTTTGAGAAGCAAAAACCGTTTATTTTTTGTAAAAAAGGGTGCGGTAAATGCTGCCGGGGGGCTCAATTCCCATATTCTCAAATCGAGGTTGAATATTTAATGATAGGGCTCTGGAAGTTAGATGTTCATACAAAAGAAATTATTGCTGAGAACCTTGCCAGAATAACTGAGCAGAAAGAAAAGTTTGAGGGGGATGTTTTTAGATATGATTGTCCTTTTTTGATTAATGATGAGTGTGTTGTTTATAATTTTCGAGGGATTGTCTGTCGTTCGTTTGGTTTGATGACTGTGGGTGAAGATAACAAGATAAAGGTTCCTTTCTGCTGCTTTCAGGGATTAAATTATTCTAATGTTATGGAGGATGGCGGCAAGAAAGTATCGCAGGAAAAGGTTAAGGCTTTGGGGGTAGAGGAAGAGCCTGCCGCTTTTAATGTTAGTTATAAATTTTTAACTGATCCTGATTTTGCTAAGGGATTTAATTTTTCTTTTGGAGAAAAGAAACCTTTAATTGATTGGATGATACAGATGAATGATAATCTTCATCAAAAAACTTAATTGTTGCTTATTATATATTTTAAGCAGCCGTTTTTTTTGTTTTCAAAATCTTTGTATGCTTCTAGAATATTCTCAAGCTTATATTCAGCGGAGATTAAGAAATCTGTATTTAATTTCTGTTCTGCTATAAAATCCAGTAATTTTTTGCAATGAATAGCATTAACCCCTCCCGTTTTGAAGATTAAATTTTTGCCGTACATTTCCGGAAGCGGTAAAGTTTGTATTTCTTCATACATTGCAACGACAGCGACAACTGAGTTTGCTCTTGCAATTTTCCAGGCTGTCTGAAAGCTGTCTTTTCCTCCTGCTGCTTCTATAACTCCGTCTGCTCCGCGTGAAGAGGTGAGTTGTTTTATCTCTGTTTCGATATTGCATTTACACGGATTGAAAACATAATCAGCCAGCTTGAGTTTTTTAGCATAGTCAAGTCGAGATTCATCAATATCAATTGCAACAATTTTTTTTGCCCCCATTAGCTTTGCACAAGCCATTGCGCACAATCCGACTGGTCCGGAGCCGATAACTGCAATTGTATCACTTGATTTTATCTCGCAAAGTTCTGCCCCAAAGTATCCGCTTGATAAAATATCTCCAACAAATAATGCGTTTTGATAGCTTACATTCTCTGGAATTTTTGTGAGTCCAGTATCTGCATATGGTACTCTGACATATTCAGCCTGGCATCCGTCTATTGTACAGCCAAGTTCCCAGCCTCCGTTTTCACAGTTATTTATAAATCCTCGCCTGCAAAAATAACATTCCCCGCAGAAAGTTTCACAATTTGCACTTACCCTGTCGCCTATTTTTAGGGCTTTAGCATTATCTCCAAGTTTAACTACTTCTCCGACAAATTCATGCCCGAGTATTATTCCGGGTTTTGCCTTGGGAACTGCTCCATTTATTATGTGTAAATCACTTGTGCAGATAGAAGAATATGTAACCTTGACGATTGCATCTCTCGGGCTCTCAATCTCCGGCATTTTTCTCTCGGTAAGCTCAATTTTATTGCCATTCCATACCAAAGCTTTCATAGATTTTATTATAAATGAACAATTTTAATTTGAAATCGTTTATATGGTATAATAAGTATTTAGGATTATTATAAAAGTATGGAGGGAAAAGATGAAAAAAACATTAGCAATGGTAGCAGTTCTTGGTTTAATAGCAGGAGGGGCATCTTTGTCTTCTCAAGCTGTAAACGCAGTAAGTCCAGAAAAGGGATATATTTCAGTCAATACATCAGCTAATACAGAAGTAGCACCTGATGTGGCAGAAATTTCGTTTGCAGTGCAGACTTCTGATACTAAATCTATGCAGAAAGCTACACAGTTGAATAAAGAAGCTTCTGACAGGGTTTATTCTGTTTTAAGTTCAATGCTTAATGCTTCAAACGGAGATTATATTAAAACTGCTGATTATAGTGCTTCACCGATATATTCATATTCTGGCAGCAAAAGAAATTTTGATAAGTATGAGGTTTCAAATAGGGTCATTATTCACACTAAATCAATAGACAAAATAGGGCAGATGATAGATAAGGCAATTGAGGCAGGTGCAACAAATGTTGATAATTTAACATTTTCAGTTTCAAACTACGATGCACAATGCAATGACCTGTTAGCAATAGCAACTAAAAAAGCACAGACACGAGCTTCATTTTTAGCTAAAAATCTTTCAACATCTATTGATGGTGTAAGAACTTTTGATGTAAGCTGCAATGCTAATAATTACGGCAGTCCGAGAATGTATATGGCTAAAAATATGTTATCAGCCGTTGCAGATTCAGAGGCAGCAGGAAGCGCGCCTACTACGATTTCAAAAGGTGTAGTTAAGATTAATGCAAATGTAAACGCAAGTTTCTTTGTAAAGTAAAATAAATTACCCGGGCAGTTTTCCCTGCCCGGGCTTTATGGTAGTATAAGAAAATGAAAGATAAGAATAAAGTTATAAAAAAGATTGTCAACAGCCTTAACGCAAATGATTATGAGGCCGCGCATAAAATAATCGAGCGAGACTTGAAGCGTTTAGGTGAGGGTGAAGAATATTATTTTTATCTTGCATTGATAACAGAAAATTTAGAAAAAAAACGTGAACTTTATTCTAAAGCGATTGAGCTCAAACCTGATTTTTTGGATGCATATATTAATCGAGGTATTGTTAATAATGAGCTTCAGGATTATGAGAATTCAATAAGAGATTATGATAAGGCAATAAAAATTGACTCTAAATGTGCTCTTGCCTATAATAACCGCGGTTATACCAAATATAAACAAAAAGATTACGAAGGTGCTCTTAAAGATTATAATAAAGCAATTCTTCTTAATCCAAAATTTCAGATGGCAATTGATAACAAAGCGAATTTGTTTTTGGATATTTGTATGGAAGATGAAAAGGATTTCATTGAGAAGTATTATTTAAGCCTTGGTATTGCAGATGTAAATTCCGGCAATTTTTCGGAAGCTATAAGAAGTTTTGATGAAGTATTAAAGTATAATTCCAGCTCAGATTTAGCTTTCTTTTATAAGGGTATTGCATATCATAGTCTCGGAAGAGATACTGAGGCGTATGAATTTTATACAAAAGCAATAGATGTTAATAAGAAGATGACGGATGCATATTTTAACCGCGGTCAGCTTATTTTAAAAGAAAATCCAAAAGCAGCTATTGATGATTTTGTAGCAGCTATTGCTCTTGATTCCAAATTTATAGACGCATATTATGCGCTTGCTGCTGTTCAAAAAAATCTTGGGCTTTACGAGGATGCCTTAAAGAATTTGGATAAAATTATAGCGCTTGAACCGGATGCGGTAAATGCAAAGGCATTAAAAAAGCTTATTTTGACCAAGTACCTTAAGAAATAATTTTACTTTCTTTTTTTAAGTGTGGTATAAATGTATTATGAAGAAGTTTTGGGGAGTATTATTAATAATATCACAGCTTTTGCCTCAAATTGTGTTCGGGGCAGATAATGAGGTTGTTACTCTTGATAAAAAAGGGCTTGAAAAACCTGAAATTGTACTGGAAACTAATACTAAAAATTTAAAGGGTTCTTTACTTGTTAATGATTCAGAAACACTTGCCCGGCTTATTGAAGTACAGAAAGATCATGATATTAAGGATTTGGAAAAATTATGGCAGGGTACTGTTGAAAATAACCAGGTTATAGAATTTGCGCTAAAAAAACTTGCGACTCCTGAATCTCAAAGGCGAATACACTCTTCTTTGATGGCTAAAACTTTGTCTGCAATTGTTACAGGTGCATCTTTTGTCCCGAGCCTCATGGGGGCAAATTATGGTATTCAGACTTCTGCTTTCTCTGCAGGAAGGCTTGCGCAGGGGTTGATTAATAAAAAAACTATGCCGCAGGAAACTCCGCTTACTGATACTGAAATTATTGAACTTGCAAGTATGATTGAAGATTTGCAGGATTCTCTTATCAGCTCGTATTATAATTATAAAAATACGTTAAGCCAACTTAAAGATACGCGTTCTAAGATGATTTTATACAGCAGAAATTATTCCAAAGCGTTAGAAGGCAGTGATGTTTTAGAGATTGCCATTTCATCTTCGCTATATGATTCTATGCGAATTCAGGAATTTAATCTTGAACAGGCTGCAAAAAAATATCATATTCAGCTTCAGCGTCTTGCGGGGAAAAGGGTAGTTGATTCTCTTGAACTTTATCAATACGATTTCAATTCTATTTTATACAAAGATTCCGTTGTAAAATCTAGTGATAAAGCTAAGTCAAAAGATGCAAATAAAGGAGGTAAGAATGAAAAGAAATAAAATCGTTTCATTAGTTCTGCTTTTCAGTTTTCTGATTTCTCCTGTATTTGCCGAGGTAATGCTTGACGATGTCACAACACCTAAGGATATGTTTTTTAGATTAGGAACGACTGATGTTCCTGAAAATAGGGTGGATATAAATGGAAAAATTGACGTAAAACCTGTTATTGCAAAAGAAGAAAAGACATATAGTGAAGGTTTAACATATGCTGATTTGAGTATAAAAAAAATGGCATTGGAAATTTCAAAATCAGTAGAAGTTGATTATAATGAAATGCTTGAAGATTTATCACTGTTATGGCAGGGAGCTGCTACAAACAGTGATACTATAAAATTTGCGATTTATAAGTTATCTAATCCGGATAAGGATAAGCCTGATGCAGGAGCTGTAAAAAAAGTTCTTACGACAATTGCCGGTATGTCAACTTTTTTGGGAGTTGGAATGGGAAATCCTGCATTGGCAAGTGCGGCTCTAATCGGTGGAAATACACTTGGAATTATGTCACAGGATGAAAAAGAGCTTAATTATAAGTATTCGCAGGTTACGGATGCGGATATGATTATACTTGTAAGAAAAGTGGATAATCTTCAGCAAAAGGTTGTTGATATGTATTATGATTATATGACAGCCAGACAGCTCTACGATATGACAAGCGAGATGGTAAAGATGAGATATAATAATTACCAGAAATCTCAAAATCTTTCAAAGGAAGTTATATTAATAACAGATACTTTTTATAGAGAAGCTTTGGATGAACAGATTAAAGCCAGGGGTAGTTTTTTTGAGAAGCGTTCCCGTCTGGAACAGCTTGTTGGAAATGAAATATTCAGGCAGTTTGAGGATAGGGTGGATGAAAGAAACTATGGAAATTAACTTTACATTTCTTAAAAATCATGATATTTTATGATTAATTGGCTTAAAGGAAGTGTTATGTTTGACAGGAATTTAGAGTTTATTGATAACATTGGTTTGAAAGAAAGGCTGAAAAATATAAAGCTTGAAAATTCAAGCAGAAATATGTCATATTGTATTACGCCTTCAAATGATTATCTTTTAATGAAAAATGATGTTCCGATTGATGATATCAATAACCCCAGAGAAGCTGTAAAAAAAATGCTTAAATCCGCAATAAAGCATCCAATGGAGAGCAATGATATAATAATAACTTTTGGCATAGGACTCGGGTATTTGCTGGATGAGGTTTATAATACTTTTAATTCTAAAATTTTTGTATATGAGCCGGATACTGAATTACTGCATTTTGTATTAAATAATATTGACATATCAGAACATCTTGCAAGCGGCAGGGTATATGTTACTGATGATTTAAATGACCTGTTAAGAAAACTTGCATCTTCTTATATTACAAAAGATAAGGTAGAGGTTGTATATTTAAAAAATTATGCTGTTGTAAAAAGTCAGGAGCTTTTAAAATTAACTCAAAAGGTTTATGAAACCTGTAAAAGCAAAATGGTTGACGTAAATACCATTATTAAATTTTCAAAAAGATGGCTTCTTAATGCGCTAAAAAATATTTCGGCAGTAAATAATTCTACTGTATATAAACTTTCCGATTTAGAAAATAAGTTTACGGGTCAGACAGCTTTGATTCTGGCGGCCGGGCCTTCTTTGAAAGACAATATTGAAAAAATTAAGGAAAATCGTGAAAAATATGTTATTTTTGCCGTGAATAAAGTTTTGCGTGTTCTTAACGCAGAGGGAATTGTTCCGGATTTTGCAGTATGTATGGATGCAGGCGGAATTAACGCGACATTGACAGGGCTGGAAGATTTTTGCAGTAAAATTAACTGTATATTAGATTTAAAATCAGACAGTGTAATACTTAATAAGAGTTTCAAACGCTTTTTTATCACATTTTCAGAAAATGATTTTGTTGTAAAAAAACTTGCCGGGTATAATCCATTTATAAGGACATATGAATTGGGCGGTTCAGCTTCGACTATGGCATATGTCTGTGCCGTAAAGCTTGGTTTTAGCAAAATTATATTTGCCGGACTTGATTTGGCATTCAAGGGTGATGTTTTATATTCAACCGGCGAAGAGATAAAAAAGGTTTCTGATTCGCAGATAGCTATAGGTTCGGTTAGTAAAAATATTGTAAAAATAAAATCTGTAACAGGCGGACTTGTGCAGACCAGAGATGACTATGCTGCTTTTGTTCCGCACTTTGAGGCTCTTATAAAAGATTTGAACCAAGGAGAGGTTTATAATACAACTTCTTTTGGTGCGTATATTGAGGGTATGAAAAATGTGGCATTTGAAAATATACCAATGCTCTTTTCTTCAACCGGCACTCCGTTTATTTTAGGCGAAGTACAGCCGTTTAAGTTTGTTCTGCAAGAATGGACGCAGGAAGAATTATTTTTGATTAATAATGTAATATCCTTATTATCAAAAGGTGTATTTTCACCAGCCCTTGTTTCATCTATAGTAAAATCTTCTTTATTATATGCTTATATGCAGGCGGATATTTTACAAGTACTTCAAGCTAAGTTTGATTCTTCACTGGCTGAAGGTTTTATTGAGAAAACAAAGCTTGCTATAAAAGATGTAATAGATTCTTTGCAGAAAAATCATTTAATATAATTAGGAGGCTTTATGAAAAAGGTTATAATAATATTAGTGCTTATGCTTTTTCAAATATCTGTTTGTCATGCAGCTTGTCAGATGAAAGTTGTAGCTTTAGAAGAATTCCGAACAGATGCGCCGACTGAAACCATAAAGGTAAAAGTGTTACAAGAATCTACGCTTGGCAAGTATGATATCGGAGTAAATTCTATACTGGAATGTCAAGTGCTTCAAGTAGTAGATCCCAAAAGGTTAAAAAGAAATGCATCTTTTTATGTCAAACCGCTTTCCTATACTATAAATAACACCACTTGCAAAATAGAGGAAGATTTTTACGGTAAGTATTCAACTTTTGTATTATCTAAGGAAGAAATAAAAGAAATTCCGCCAGGAAAAGTTATAAAAAGTGCTGCAATGACTGTCGGCAACTATTTTGTAAAGGGCCTTTCTACCTGTGTGGCTTTTGTTCAAGGATTTGCGAAGAATGAGAAAGATAATAGATTCAAATCCGGTGTAGTAAATGCTTATGAAGAATCACCGCTTTCATACATAAGCGAAGGACAGCAGCTTGATATAAAAGTTGGCGACGATTTTTATCTTGTATTTAAAACAAAAGAAGATGAAGAGGAAGAAGCAAATGAAGTAGAAGCAGCTTCCCCAGAAGCAGACAAAGAACAAGGAAATGTTGAAGAACAGTCGGCACAAGATTAGTTAATGGATCATATATGTAGCATTTGCGCCTAGTACCTTATCTTTTAGACGCTTAAATCCTTTACCGTAAATATATTTCATCTGCTCAACGAGATTTTCTTCAACATCTATCAGGTACATATCATGTACAATGAATTCTTTTATAATGAAAACAATACTCTTATTTTTTGTCCAGATAATATTAGTATCCGTAAGATTATTTTTGAGAGATGAAATTTTTCCGACTACACCCTCAGAATCATCTGCAGCAATAATAATCATTCTTCCGCCGAGCGAGAGTTCTATATCTTTTGCAAATGCATGTTCAAAAATCAGCCCGAAGCGGGAGTTGAAATTGTCGTAACCTACAATTCTTATTTCAACATTTCTGTTATATGCATTTAAAAGTTCCTGTTCAAAAATTTTATAATCTTGAGACCAAACTTCCATATATATTTCGCGTTTTGCATTCTGTATAACTTCTATAATCTTTTCTTGAATATTCTGTTTTCCGCTTATTGTCATAATAGGCTCATTATAATCTTCTTTAACCTCCGGCAGATGTTTATCCAAAAAATTTATAGTCGAATTTATCTTTTTTTGATATCTGGAAGTCAATTGTTTTGGCTTAATCGGAGTATAAGTAACGGGTTTAGTGTTAGCAGAAGTAACAATATTTTTTTCTTCAAGAACTTTTAGAGTATCATAAGTTCTTGATTGTGGAATTCCGGCAAGTTTTGAAACTTCATATCCTGTAGCCGGATATTTTTTTAAAAGAGCAATATAAACTTTTGCTTCATACGTATTAAATCCGATGTCTTTTAATTTTTCTACTAAATCCATAAATAAATTGTAACATTTGTTTACAAAAAGTCAATTTTTAAGGCGGAAATGACTTTATATATATAAGGTTAGATTAAATAGGTAGGATTATGGTATCATCAATAGGTTCACTTGCGAATATGGAATATATGCTCTACGGAGGCGCTTCAGGAATGAACGCTAATACACCTAGCTATATGAACGGTTATAGAGCAAATACAGGATTCTATGGCAATTATTATAATCCTTATATGTATGGTGCTTATAGTACTAATCCAAATTCTCAAAGTGTATTCTCTTCAGCAAGTCCTGCCGCAACAAATAATGCTTCGGCTCAAACATTTGGTTCTGCTAAAGATTGGAATACATTGGGTGATTATTATATAAAAGGACAAAGTCCTTCTGAATCAATCGGCGGCGCTGCAATTGGCGGTGCAGCATTCGGTATGATGACTAATTTGAGATTTATAGCTCACCCCTGGAACTCTCTTTCAACTATCGGAAAAGTAGAAAAAACTTTTGCTGATGTAAGGAAAAAGGGAACTAAAATGTATGAACTCTGGAGAAATCCGGAAACCCATAAATTAATGACAGATGCTTATGCAAGAATGCATAAACTTGAAGGCGGCGCTAACCGTTGGCGCTTAGGTTTATTCAAAGCAAGATTAGATAAGGATTATGGCCGCTTAAAATCAGAAATGATAAGTGCATTAGAAAGTGGTGATCCTAAGAGAATTGCAACAGCAACAGAAAAAATTCGTGTAGCAACAAATGCAAAAACAGGTTATATTCCTCAAGCCTGGAATAAATTAAAGGTTGCAATGGGCGGTAAACCTTCTAAAACAATCGCAGAAAGACTTGCAGATAAAGGAGCAATCTCTCAAGCTGTTGGTAAGAATTTAACGGAAAAAGGTGTGCAATTAGGTTTGAAAGACCAGTTCAAACACAGTCTTAAAGGTCAGGGCGGTTTAGGCGGCGTTGCAATGTTTGGTTTAGAATATGTACTTGACTGGAGTAAAATAAAATCAGCATTTGCAAAAGATGATTCAACAGGCTGGACACAGGTTGGACAGACTACTGCAAAAGGTCTTGGGTCATTAATCGGATGGACGGCAGGTGAAGCAGTAGGTTCATGGGCTGGTGCAAAACTTGGGGCTGCATTAGGAACAGCTGTTGCACCGGGAGTCGGTACAGCAATCGGAGCTATTGCAGGTCTTGTATGCGGTTCAATCGGCTGTGCTCTTGCAGGAAAATTAACCAGAAAAATTGTCGGCGAAGATGTCGGGACAAAGGCAGAAGTTGAAAATATGAAAAAGACACCTCAAGGTCAGGCTCAACTTCTTCAATTAACAGCACAGCAGGCAATGGCAGATAAGAAACTTGATCCCAAAGTTGCTCTTGCTATCCAAAATATAGCAGCTCAAGCATCCGCTTAATCACTTTTTATAATCTTGGCGGGCGGAAGTTTTGTTGTTTTTTATTATTTTTGCCGCTTTTTATTCCGACAAGCACACGCTCGCCTTCATAAATCTTATCGCTTTTAACTTCTGTATAAGAATCATCGCTTGCGCCTGTTGTAATATCGACTCTTGCAATCTTGAATCCGTCTTTTACCCATAGACCTTGAGTTTTATATTTTTTTCCGTCAGATTGCGGAGTAAACTTAAGGGCTATATTTGGAACAGAAAGTACATTCTCATTCTTTGCCGTAATAATAGAAACATTGGCTGTCATGCCGGGTTTTAGTTTTAAGTCTTTATTATCAACTGTTACAATAACAGAATACGTTACAACGTTAGAAACCGTTGTCGGAGAAATTCTTACCTGTGTTACTTTTCCGTTAAATACGCTGTTTGGATACCCATCAAGCGTATAAGTTACGTCCTGCCCTTCTTTTACATCTCCTATATCGGCTTCGGAGACATTAACCTCAATTTGCATCTTCTCTAAATCCTGCGCGATTGTGAACAATTCAGGAGCCTGAAAGCTTGCAGCAACAGGTTGCCCGAGGTCTATTTCACGCGAAATTATCATTCCGCTTACAGGTGCTGTAATCTTGGTATAATTCAGATTGACAAGGGATTGATTATATTGCGCCCGCGTTTGTGAAATTTTGGCTTTTGCGGCGTTTACCTGAGCAAGATTGGATTTATAATCAGCTTCTGCTTGATCTAAGTCTGCTTTTGGAATAAAACTCCTTGCATAAAGGTTCTTGTACCGCCTTAAAGTCTTTGCACTCATCTCTAATGTAGCTTCTCTATTCGCCAAATCTGCTTCGGCGGAGTTCATTGAAGCAAGATTCTGGTCTACCGTTGCCTGAAATGTTCGCGGGTCGATTTCAGCAAGAAGCTGGCCTTTTGTTACTTTGGAATTAAAATCAACATAGATTGCGCTTATAAGTCCAGATACGGTAGAACCAACAGATACTGTATTTACAGGATTAATTGTTCCTGATGCTTCAACCACTTGTGTGATAGTTCGGCGCTTAATTTTTGCGGTCTGATATTCTACATGGTTTTTAGCAAAGTTAGAAATCACAAACCCTAGTATAATCAAAAGAACTACAGTTCCTATTAAATATTTTTTGTCTAAATTTTTTAGCTTATCAAATTTTGGAAGTTTCATACGTTATCCTTCTTTTTAGTTTTCTTAAGGTTTTTAGTTTGTTCTTTTTCTTGTTTTTTTAAATCTTT
>CALUSZ010000130.1 GCA_944323495.1 Candidatus Gastranaerophilales bacterium | reverse complement strand
CGAACCGTGTCAGGATGGAAACATAGCAGCACTAAGGTAACCCTTGCGGGTGTTGTAAATCTAAAAAGGAGATTTTATAAGCAAAATCAGTTTAGCTGTATTTCGATAGGCAGTGGTACGGTTTTTTATTTGGCTAAACAATATTTTTCCATAGCTTTTACGAAACCGTCATTATAAACTGTATCTGTTATATCATCAGCAATCTGTTTCAAATCTTCAGTAGCATTTCCCATGGCTATTTTTATTCCGCCGGCTTTTAAAAGTGCTATATCATTATTTTGGTCTCCGATTGTAAGTGTTTCGGCTTCTTTTATCCCCCATAGGTTTTGCAAAAATTTTACCGCACAATACTTAGAGGCCTCTTTGTTTGAAAATTCCAAGAAATATGGTGTTGATTTAACTATATAAAGCTCCGGAAATACTGCCGGGAGTTCTTTTTCAAATTTGTTTATTTTTTCCGGATTTTCATAGTCAATAGCCAGAAGTTTATTAATTTTATTTTTCTCAATATCGCAAAACTGTTTAACTTCATAATGTGTATGAAGGTTATTACAATATCGCTCTATCTCGTAGCACTTCTTTTCTGAGTATAAAACATCATCATTATATAAGTTAATATGAATATTTTCCTGGTTTGCCCAATCAAGAATTTTTTCTGTCTGTTCTTTTGTCAGGCATTTTTCATATAAAGTCTCTTGATTATGCTTAATCAATCCCCCCTGATATGATACAACAGGAGTATCAAGCCCTAAGTCTTTTGCAATAAGGCTCGCTGCAGCGTGCATTCTTCCTGTTACCAGAACCACTTTTATACCTTGTTGACAAAGCTCTTTTATACATTGTTTTACGCTGTCTGTAAATGTTTTTTCCGGTATGATTATCGTACCGTCGATATCTGTTGCTACAAGTTTTATCATAAAAAAATTTTAGCATAAAAAAAACGCCTTTCGGCGTATAAGTCGGTTAATCAATAAGGTATTTTATAATAAGGTTATTTGTCTTTATGCTTAAACCAGTTTACAGGATTCATTTTTGACCAGAAGCCTGTCTTTGTTTCCGGAGGCTTTTTCTTTCCCTTGAGGCAATAGGCAATTGTACCAACAACTATTGCTCCGGATACAAGCCCTTTTACAAAAGTGGGGATTCTGTCGTAAAAAGAAAGAGTTTTCTCTACTCCGTGCGAAACATCTGCACTAAGATGTCCGAGCCCGCCGCCGAATCCGTTAGTGCCGGCTTGTGAAGCCTCTCCGATTCCGGATTGACCAAATCCGTTTATGCCGGCAGAACTTTCATTCCCGATACCTTCTACACCAAAGCCGTTCATTCCCGCACTTTGTGTAAAGGTGTCGTTTATTGTGCCGTGAGTTTGGTATAAGTTTCCCTGCATTGCACTTTGAAGGTAAGGATTTGTTATTCCTGATACAGGCGTCGGTGTGACACCCAAATCATAAGGAACATAATCAATGATTCCCTGACCATACAAGCTATTCAATGTAAATGGGTCGATAGTCATACAAATAAATACCTTTCACTAACACTTGTATTTATATAAAGTTTTCTTCTGTTACAAAATTGCTTTATTTGTAACGCTTTGTTAAGATTAGTTTATGAACAGAGCTTTTTTTAAGAACCACTGGCAGATTATTGTAATAAATTTATTGATACTGATTACTTTTATCCTCGGATATGGACGATTTGGAGATATAATCGTAGATTCGTTTAGAGAGGCTTATATCCCGCAGCAGGTTATTGAAGGGAAAATTTTATATAAAAATATTTTTACTATTTATGCGCCTTTTGCATACCTCTTTAATGCGTTATTACTCAAGCTATTTGGTGTTAAATTGGGTATTCTGTATTTTGCAGGGCTTGCTGCGACGTTTGGATTTATTAATCTTATTTATTTAATATCAAATAAATTTATTGATAAAAATTATACATTTGCAATTCTTTTATTTACTATTATGGGCTGTGTTCTCTCGCCTAATGTCTTTAACTTTTTTTTCCCATATTCATACGGCATGATTTATGGATTAGTATTTATTACTGCAGGCATTTATTTTAGCCTTGAAAAGAAATATCCTCCTGCATATTTTATGTATTCATTAGCAGTTTGCTCAAAGTACGAATTTGTTTTCTTACTGCCGCTATTAATATATGCAAGCTTCACTGATTGGAAAAAAGATTGGTGGAAAAACCTAATTGCATTTGTACTTCCGTTTGTGATAATTTATACGCCGCTTTTGCTGCAAGGTGTAGGAATTAGGAATTTACTAACCTCTTTTGGTATAGTTGCGGTAATGTCTACAGCTAAGACTTTGCGTTGGTTTTATTCTGTTACAGGGTTGATTTTTAGGTGGGAATTAATACCTGTATATTTGTTTAATATGTTAAAAATCGCAGTTCCGTTTTTAATTTTTTATAAATATAAGACATACTGGCTTATTCCTCTGGTGTTTATTTATCTGTATTTTACTGTTACTCCGGAGATTCTTGTTTTTGCATTTCCATTAATTTTGACAATGTTTATCGTAAGATACAGAAAATTAAATGGTAAAGAAAAATTTTTTATTGTCGCTGCGATTTTAATATCCATAAAAATGTTTTTCGCCTTAACCCTAAAAGCCTATGGAATTTATTTTATACCGTTTGCATTAATTTCAATCTATATATTGTCACCTCTTAAATACAGACAAACTCTTATGGTTCTTACGATTTTGTCTGCCTTGGTAATTGGAATACAAAATACAGAAGGGCTTGTTAATAAAAGTGAAAAGATTGAAACAAAGAGGGGGCTTGTGTATACTACTCCTTACTATGCTGATTCAATAAAGGAACTAATAACATTTGCTCAGAAAGAAACTAAGAAAAACGATAAACTTCTTATTTATCCCGAGTGCCTTGCTGTAAATTATTTAGCAGGAAGGGCGTCTGATAACAAATTTTACTCGCTTATACCTCTATATGTTGAGACATTTGGCGAGAATCTGATTATGGAGAGATTATTTATTACGATGCCTGAATACATAGTCATAAATAACTACGACACATCGCTTTATTATTATTCTAAGTTTGGTGAAGATTATGCCGGTAGAATAATGGGCTATATTAAAGAAAACTATCAGTTAGTTAGGACAATAGGGGATGAATTTAAATTTGATGTGTACAGAATTAAATATCATCGTCCTTCTCCATAGCTCTTTTAATAATATTTCGGTCTAATTTTTTGTTACCGTATTTTTTATGAGATTCTTCCATAAGTTTTTCACTGGGACGTTTCTTTTTTGATTTTTTGTCCGCCTTTTGCGCCGGAATATCAAGCTCTTTATACCACAGCGACCACAGAATTGAACGCATAGGAAGTGTATATTGAATCAGAATCTGTGCAATAAATGTTTGGATTGTAAATAGCGCGATATCTGATTCCAGAATAGGTTTTGCTCCGTAAGTTTTAAGAATATTATTTAATCCATCAAGCGGCAAGTCTTTTACAAGCGGTATAATACCATTTGCTAAAAAGTTATTAACACCGCTGATATCAAGGAGCTTTATGCAAACCTGCGGAATAAAAACATAAGTTAATGCTCCTATAAGCGCCATAAGCATAAATGTTGAAGCAAAATGACCTTTGATAAGAGATAGACTCTTTTTTACGCATCCAAGCGGAGATAATTCAGGTTCATAAGTAAAGGCTTGGAAAACAAGAACAAAGTAAATCGCAAGAATTGCACAAATTATCCAACATAGCGGACATAGCGCAAATAACGAAAATATGCCGAATAAGAACCATAAACCTACAAATGGTATGGTTCTTCTTTTAATTAGTTCTGTGTGAGCATTAAAATCATACACTTTTCCAGATTTAAGCATATTATCTACCATAGAGTTTATGGCACCGTACGCTACCAAATACTCCCAAAAAGCTTTTACGAAAATAATAAGTCCGGGAAGTGTGATTACAATCGATAAAAGAATCAGAATATTAAAATTATCAAGCGCCGGAAACTTAAAAATAAGGTTTTCCAGATGTTTTGTATAAAAAAATGTAATCAGAAATACGAGTGCAAGTCCTGCAATCTGTCCGAGTACAGGAAAAGACATGTACTGAATAAATTTATTGAAGTTTGAAAAGTATAAACCTATTGATTCTGTGAAAATTCCGAGTGGTGACTGAGTCTTTTTTGCCATAAAACATCTCCGCTTCTTTTTTATATTTTTTAATTGTAGTATAAAGATAGTATTATGAGAAATTTTACAAAAGAAGAGTTTTTATCAGGCAAGGTTAATCTTCATATACATTCCGCATTTTCTGACGGTAAGGCCGATTTTAAGGACATCTTGGAAAGTGCTAAAGCAAAAGGGTATGAATATATTTCAATAACGGATCATAACACTGTTAAGGGACATAAGATTTATCAAGATGAAATACTGATTCCGGGAGTGGAGTTTGATTGCTGGTTTGGGTATGTTTATATTCATCTTCTGGCTTACGGAATAGATGTCCACAATGAAGAGCTTGCGCAATATATGGCAAAGACAAAGGCTGAGACAGAAGGTGATATTGTTCGGCTCTTTGCAAGGAGAAATGTTCCGAAACTTATTAAGGCAATACACAATGCTGGAGGGATTGCGGTTCTGGCACATCCGGCATGCTATTGGGCATTGAGTTTGGAAAAGCTTGTGAAAAAACTGATAGACTGCGGGCTTGATGGGATTGAGACGTATTATCCATATCCAAGATTCAGAAAGATTGTTAAATTTCATTCGGCAGGGGATGTAATCAAAATTGCTGAAAAATATCCGCAACTAATATGTACAGGCGGAGATGATTTTCATGGTGAGAAATTTTAATGAGATTAGTAATTTATCCTCTCTGAGATAAAAAGATCTCAAAATTTATCTTATCATCCCCCCCCCTTTACCCACTATCCCCTTTGTGGTACTATTTATACGCATTTGTATTTTAAAGAAGGAGATTTATAAATGGCACAAAGAATAGGTATTGATGTTGGCGGAACCAATGTCAAGATTGCACTGGTAAGTGATGAAGGAAAAATTATTTATTCAAATTCTATTCCGACAAGAGCGGAAATGGGATATGAATATACAATCAATAATATGAAAGAAGCAATCAGAGATTTGCTGAAAGAAACAAAACTTCAAGCTTCTGATATAGAAGGCATGGGTTTTGGATTCCCCGGACAGATTGATTGCAAAAATGGTATAGTCAGACTTGCTCCGAATATTCCGGGCTGGGTTAATGTTCCAATCGCCAAGGTTATGGAAGAGGAGTTTGGAATTCCGACTCGTGTAGATAACGATGTAAGAACGGCTGCTCTTGGGGAGTTAAACTATGGTGCCGGTGTAGGATGCGAAAACCTTGTTTGTATAACAGTGGGAACCGGAATCGGTGCCGGTTTGGTTATCAACGGAAAGCTTGTCAGAGGTGCCGCTAATGCAGCAGGTGAGATTGGTCATATCAAATTAAATATGCAGGGCGGCCCGCTTTGCGGATGCGGAGACAGAGGTTGTCTGGAAGCTTATGCATCAGGCCCGAGCATTGTTGCAATGGCAGAAGAATATATAAGAGGCGGCAAGTCTACAAAATACAGAGAACTTGCTAACCCGGATATTACACCGTATATTGTTGCAGTTGCGGCAAAAGAAGGGGATCCTGTTGCAAAACAAATATTTAGAATTATGGGTGAATACATTGGAATGGGCCTTACAAGCGTAGTCAACCTGCTTAACCCTGAAAAAATTATTATCGGAGGAGGAGTTGCTGATGCCGGGGACATCCTGCTTGAACCGATAAGAGAAACTATTGCAAAACGTGCTATGGTTATCCAAAGAGAAGTGGAAATTGTTCCGGCTCAGCTTGGAAATACTGCTGGGGTAATCGGTGCAAGCTTGCTTATAAAGTCATAGTATTGATAGAATAACATAAAATAAAAAACCTCTCTTAAAAAGAGAGGTTTTTATTGTTACAAGATTTCCATAACCGGATCTGAATGTTTGATTTCAGGAATTTCCTTCAAATTAGGAAGTTCAATCGGTTTTGGAGCGTTAGACGCCTCGGTTTTCTTATCCGGCATAGGAGCTTTTGCTTGTGTAACTTTAATTATAGCCGGATCCGGATTTGCTTTTAACTTATTGTAGTCAAGCATAATCTGGTTTACGAACCTTTTAGTTTCGCTATACGGAGGAATAGTTCCACCGAATTTTTTTACGTTACCCGGGCCTGCATTGTAAGCTGCAAGTGCAAGCTCAGTCGAGCCGAACATTTTGTACATCATTTTGTAGTAGGTTAAACCTGCCTTGATGTTTTCGCTTAAGTAATACGGGTTAAATCCCATTCTGTTAGCCGTGGACGGCAGCAGCTGGAATACTCCTACCGCTCCGTGCGGGCTTTTTAGTTCATGTTTGAAACCGGATTCTTTTTTCGCAATACTAAGAGCCAAAGCAGGGTCAACATCCATTTCTAATGAATGCTTTACAATGGTTTCTTTAATTACGTCTTCCGGTGTCGGAGCAGCTTGAACCCTAACGCACAGTAGTGTTAACAATGCAATAGCTGTTAAGACTGTTTTTCTAATCATTGAAATCCTCTTATTATTGTGAATTGGATTCTGTAAACTATTCTCAAAAATCCTCCCTGCGGTTTCACTATGTTCTCGTTTGGTTCCTAAAAAGACGTCTTTCCTAAATTTTTTGTAACCCTGACTCAAAAAACTTGTTAGGCGACTATTCTGATTATTCCCCGCACTCCGGTTTGGATAAATAATTGTACAGAATTTATGTCATGAGTATTCTATTATAAAAATAAAAATTTTTCAACCCTTGGGCTTATATAGGGCAAATAATAGCCTGATAAGGCTAGCTTAGACAATGCAGAATTTTCGGTTTAAAATGCGATGTTTATTGGCTTTGAAGTCAATTTCATTCACAAATAGGCTAACTTCTTTATCTAAATTCATAACGTTAAATATTGTAAAAATTTCAGATGGTATATTAAATAAACCTATGAAGGAATTTTTTGCGAAACTGCTTAATTCTTCATAGAAATCTATTGAACAGTCTTGAACAAATGACAAATCAAGACCAATTATTTTTGTCTTGTTAGAATCAGCTTCTTGAAAAATCCTTGCAGCTTCTCGTTTATCCAGTTTAGGACTTAGAGGTGTAAGTATACAAAATAATTCTGAGGTTTTTATTTCCATACTATCATTTTAGAAGTATCTGGATAAAAAAAGAATTACCAAAAATTATGAAAAAACTCTAACTTTAGATTGAATCATCTATAAAAATGGTCTGTTCTCTATCAGGACCTACACTTATTATGCCGACAGGAGCGCCGATTAAGTCCTCTACCTTTGAGATAAACTTTTTAGCATTCTCCGGTAAATCGTCATATTTTCTTATTTCGCTTAATGATGTTTTCCAACCCGGCATTGTCTCATAAATCGGCTCTAGGTATTTGTGGATAAATACATCTGTCGGGTATGAAGTGTATACCTTATCGTTTCTGCAATCCTTGTATGCGGTGCAGATTTTTATCTCTTCAAAAGTATCAAATACATCAATTTTAGTAAGCGCAACTTTTGTTATCCCGCCAACCAGAACTGCATATTTCATAATTACTGAATCAAACCAGCCGCATCTTCTCGGGCGCCCTGTTGTTACTCCAAATTCATGCCCGATTTCCTGAATTTTTTGTCCGGTCTCATCTGTTAGCTCGCTTACAAAAGGCCCTTCTCCAACTCGTGTTACATAAGCCTTGGAAACTCCTATAACTTCTTCTATCATAGAAGGCCCATAGCCGCTTCCTACAGCAGCCCCGCCTCCTATAGGGTTTGAACTTGTTACAAATGGGTATGTGCCGTAATCAACATCCAGCATTACACCCTGCGCGCCTTCAAACAGAATAGCACGATCTTTGTACCTGTTCAGCATGTCCTGCCAGTCAAAACATACATAAGGTCTAAAGAGTTCCGCATACTTTTCGCATAGCGAGATTATGCAGTCTTTAGAATACTCTTCAATACCGTATACGTTTTTAAGAATTTTGTTCTTTAAAGGCAATATTATATCCAGCTTTTCATTCAAAGCCTCATAAGAATACAAGTCTTGTATCTTAAGCCCGATTCTTGCAGCCTTGTCTGTGTAAGTGGGCCCTATCCCCCTTTTGGTCGTACCTATTTTACCCTTTCCCGCATGAGATTCGCTGTAGCCGTCAACTTCTATATGGTATGGCATTGTTATTGA
>CALUSZ010000129.1 GCA_944323495.1 Candidatus Gastranaerophilales bacterium | reverse complement strand
ACTGTCATAAAATACAGACCTGATTTAATAAGTTCTGAAAATTATGCACAAAAAGCCGGTCTGGACGTTAGAGTTGCAAGAAGAGATTTCCTTCCAAAATTCTTCTTATACGGCAATCTTGGCTTTAACGCATACAGATGGGACCGAATGTTTGCAAACGAAACATTCTTATCAAATATTGGTATTTTACCAAGCTGGGATATATTTACAGGCGGAGCAAGACTTGCAAGATATAGAATAAATAAATATGAATACAAAAAGGCTGTCGAAAAATATGAAAAAACTGTTCTAACTTCTATTCAGGAAGTTAATGACGCGCTGGTTGCGACAAAAAGGGCAAAGGCAAATCTTATTAAAGCTGATGAAGATTTTTCTTTGGAAAAAGAAAAACATGTGCTGGCCGAAAAACAATTTACAGTAGGTGATTCTTCTAAACTCGATGAACTAAAATCAAATGTAGAACTTCTAATTACAAAACAGCGCAATATTTCATCTAAAATTGATAATATTGTAGCAACGATATCGCTCTACAAGGCTGTAGGCGGTGTGGATTATACAAACCCCGATAATTTATAACCCAAAAAGAGGCGGGCGGAAATTAGAAATTTCCGCCCGCATATCTATTAAACTTTTTTTTAATTGTTAAACATATCTAATCTTTCAGCAAAGCAGGCACTATCTAGAACACAATCCCGTTTTAAGAATCTGGAAACCTTTCCGCCATTTCTAAACAAAAGAACATACGGAAGGTTCGGGTAGATATAAAATCTCTGGTTAAAAGCCTTGGCATCTTCTGTTGCAATATTTATTGCTACAAAATTATAAGCGTCTGCATATCTTGTTCCCATGCTATTGAAAGCTTGCAGCATAGTATCCTGTCCATCTGCCCAGGGAGCATAAATTAAAACCGCAACCGGTTTATTTTGAGCGATTGCTTCTTCAAACTTAATAGCGTTGGCTTTTTGTGTTCCAACAAAAACTAATGTTAATAAAAATAAAGCCGTTAAAATTTTTCTCATCACATAAATCCTATCTAAATTACTACTAAAAAATCCCTGCCCAAGTAAATGGACAGGGAATATTTACACTATTCAGCCTTAGAAATAATATCCATTTCTTCTGCTGAAGCATAAGCAGAGTGGCAGCCGCAGTCACAGTAGATAACTTCGCCTGTTGTTCCGCTTGAAAGATCAGAAGCTAAATAAAGTCCTGCTCTTCCTACATCATCTAATGAAACATTTTTCTTTAATGGAGCTCTCATAACAGCTGCCTTAAGCATTTTAGAGAACCCTGCAATACCCATTGATGCAAGAGTCTTAACAGGGCCTGAAGATAAGCAGTTAACTCTGATACCTTTAGGGCCTAAATCAACTGCTAAGAATCTCATAGCAGATTCTAATGCAGCTTTTGCAACACCCATTACATTATAGCTTGGAACAGAAAGAACAGAGCCAAGATATGTAAGAGCAAGAATTGAGCTTCCTTCATTCATAATCGGTTCTGCATGACGACATATAGATACCAGAGAGTAAGCACTTACACCTAGTGCAATATCCCAGCCCTCTTTTGAAGTATCAACAAATCTGCCCATTAAATCTTCTTTTGGAGCAAAAGCAACAGCGTGAACTACAAAATCTAATTTACCATAGATTTTTTCACATTCTTTAAATACAGCTTCAACTTCGTCTTCTTTTGTAACGTCACAGCTCATAATTAATTTTGCATTCATTCCTTCGGCAATCGGGCGGACTCTTTTTTCCATAGCTTCACCTGCATAAGTAAAAGCTATGTCAGCGCCTTCATCAAATAGCTGTTTCGCAATAGCATAAGCTATTCCATGAGTATTTGAAACGCCAAAGATTATACCTTTCTTTCCCTTCATTAAATCCATAAAAAAAACTCCTCTTATTCTAATCTACACTATAAGAATACCAAAAACACAAAACTAACGCAACAAAATAAAAAGAGCCTGAATAATCAAGCTCATATATAAGTACATATCCCAATCAACAACAAATTAAAAATTATTAAACTAAACTTAACGCAATACTTGGCGTCTGGTTAGCTGTAGCTAAGAGTGTCGCCGATGCTTGCTGCAAAATTTGCGCTCTTATAAATTCAGAAGATTCTTCTGCGACATCAGCATCTCTAATAGTAGATAGAGATGATGTTATATTTTCCGTCTGTACATCAATCGTTTCAATTGCAGAATCAATTCTATTCTGAGCAGCACCTAAAGTGGTAGTTCTGGATGAAATTTCATTAATTACCGTATCAATTTTATCAAGCATATCTGCTTGACCTCCAATAATCTGTCCTGCGTCACTATCATAGCCTGAACATAGTTTTGCTACTTCACTTACAGTGGCATCAGCTGTACCACCAAAATTCGTAAATAATGCCGATACATGAGCATCTTGGAATAAGCTATCTACAAGAGAAATTTGGCTCGATTCAGATGCATACAAGCCTACCTGTAAATTAATTACATCATCTATTGAGCCATTCATAAGTTGTAACCCATTAAACTCTGCATTTTCTGCTATACGATCAATTTCTTCCAATCTTGCTGTAATTTCTGATTGAATAGCTTTTAAAGAATCTGAACCATATGTTCCGTTAGCAGCTTGTTCTGTTAAATCACGAACTCTCTGCAAATGTGAAGTTACAAGAGCGTATGTGTCTTCTAAAGTGGTTAACATATCAGCTCCTGTGGCAGCATTATCTGCTGCAATATCTAAAGAACCCAGTTGTGTGCTCCAATTGGTCGCAATAGAATATCCTGCTGCATTATCTGCTGCATGATTAATTTTATAACCGGTTGTCATACGCTCAATTGATTGATTGAGCAAATTGGTTGCATCGTTTAAATTTCTTTGAACGATTAATGATGATAAATTTGTATTAATTGTAAGAGGCATTCCCTAACCTTTCAGACCATGCGTATTAATTAAATACGCTTTCATTATGTATAAATCCCTAACCATAAGAGTAAATAAAAAATCTCTCGTTTATATATTTCTCACATACCCTTGTATACAAACATTATAGAATAACTCTATAAAAAATACACTATACTGAAATAATATTTTTACATTTGTTTACACTTTAATATTTGTATTACAATATTAATAATATATGATAGGAGATAGGAGGAAAGTTATGACAAAGATTTTAACAATTGGAAGCGCCACTATGGATGTTTTTGTCGAGTGCGATGAAGCAAATATTGTGTCAGTGTGTTCTAAAACCAAAAACTCTGATTTTATGAGTTATCCTTATGGCTCTAAAATTGATATCTCAACATTTTCTTCAAATGTAGGCGGCGGTGGTATAAATACCGCATGTAATTTTGCAAACCTTGGTTTTGATACTTCTGCTATTTTTAAAATAGGAAAGGATGTATATTCTGATGGGATTTTAGCATCTTTTAAGGACAAAAAAGTAAAACTTGATAATATTATTCAAAAAGATGATACTTCAACAGGTTTTTCTATTATTTTGGTAAGTTTTCAGGGAGATAGAACAGTTTTGGCTCATAGAGGTGCTAATGCAGAAATTCGAGAAGATGAAATTAATTATGAAGCAATAAAAGATGCGGATTTTATGTATGTAGCACCGCTTAATGGTGAATCTAACAAGGTTTTAGAGCCTATTGTTGAATATGCACATAAGCATGGAACTAAAATTTGTTTTAATGCTGGAACAACAAGTTTAAAGAGAGGGTTTGATCATATCAGTACTATTCTTAAGTCAGCACATATAGTTGTTATGAATAAAGAAGAAGCTTCTATGGCAACAGGCATTCTTGTAAGGCCTGATAGTAAAACGGAAAAATTTTCACATGAACTCATTCATACAGATATTAAAAAAATGCTTACAACGCTTAAAGTAATGGATTATCAGATTATAGTAATAACAGATGGCGGAAGGGGCGCCTACGCCTATGATGGCAAAAAATTCTATTACTGTCCTGTATTTCCTTCGCCGGTTGTCTCCACTCTTGGAGCAGGAGATGCTTTTGCATCTACTTTCTGCGGAGCATTAGGCAGAACAAGACTTAATGTCGGCCTATCTTTAATGTATGCATCTGTAAACTCTTCCTGTGTTGTTTCAGAATTTGGTGCAACAGAAGGTTTGGCAACTTTTGAAGAGATTGAAGAAAAACTCAAAAATAATCCGGATTATACATACTTAGAGGGATAGGGATAAATGTTTAGGATGATTTCTCCAAACATGCTTAAAACTTACGAGCTTTGTCCTAAAAAGTTCTATTTGAAGTATGTAAAAAATATTCAAATGCCGGTGAATGACGAAATATTTGAATTTGGTAAAAGAATCCATGCTCTCGCCTCTTATTATTTGAGGGGCGAGAATTTGGATAATATGGAAACATCTTTATCTTTAAAAGAAAGTGAGATTTGGGAATATCTAAAAAGAATAAAATATTTTGGATATGATGTAATAAATACAGAGTATAATCTTTCTGTGAAAATAGGTGAATTTTTCTTTGGCGGAAGGCTGGATGCTCTTGTAAAAGACAATGAAACATTTTATATACTTGATTATAAAACAGGTTTTGCCCCTAAGGGTGCAAAATATGATTTTCAAACAATGATTTATATTCTGGCGGTGAGGGAATTTTTTAAGACTGATAATATAGTTTTTGTATATCTTGACTTAAAAAATCGTGAAGAGATTAAACTCGTATTTACCCCAGAACTTGTTTCTGAATATAAGCAAAAGCTTGTTGCAATTGCAGAGCAGATTAATCTCTTGGAAGAACCTCAAAAGAAACAAGATTGCAAATGTGAATATTCTTTAATTTGTTATTAAAAAAAGGTCCGGTTTTATAAAAACCGGACCTTTCTACTTTTATTAAAATGGGATTACAGTTTAGAAGCAACCATCTTAGTAGTTTCAGCTAATCTTGTAGAATAACCCATTTCGTTATCATACCAAGAAATAATCTTAACTTGGTTTCCACCCATTACACGAGT
>CALUSZ010000128.1 GCA_944323495.1 Candidatus Gastranaerophilales bacterium | reverse complement strand
TGAGAGATTATTTTTTTGCAAAATTTGTACATAGCTTTTGAAAAGTTTGCAAGATTTGTTCTTTATAGTTATGATAAAATCATTTTTATAGTAAAGAGGTGAATAAAATGCAAGCTAAAAAGGAAATAGTAGCTGGTTTATTTTATATGCAAACTTGTTATTCAGTTGGTTTTTTACCAAGTCAAAACCCTAAACAACGAGCTGAAAGAACTAAAATACAAACTGAGTACCGTAAAAAGATGAATAAGCTAAATAGAAAAATTGAGCTTGTGCAGTTGGTTTCTGCAAATTTTAAAAGTAATAAAGATTTATTTATTGAACTTTCCTTTGCGAGAGAAGTAACAAAAAAAGAGGAAAACACTATTTTAAAGCGTTTTCATAGAAGAATGGCAAATTACTTTAAAAAGCGTGGTCGTGAGTATAGATATATTATCGTGCGTGAAACTCATAACCGTAATGGTGAACCAGTAAGAGTACATTATCATTTGATTTGTACTGGAACTGGTCAACTGATGAAAGATAAAATTATTGAGTTTTGGGGTGCTGGTAGTGTTGATGTACGTTCCTTGCGTGAAATTAACGCTAATTTTGAAGATACATGCAATTACCTACTTAAAGAGGAAAAGCCTATCAATGAACGTGCATACAGATGTAGCAGAAACTTAAAGCGACCAGAAGAACCATTAAGAAGAAAAATTCCAGAGCGTGAATGTGGTGTTATTCCTGATGGTGTTGTAATTGTATATCAAGATTTAAAAGATAAATTTTGGGGAAGATATGAAATTATAATTTGCAAAATTGTTGATGAAAAAGCGTTTAACCGTTATTGGGAACGTGCTAAATTGGACAAGCGTAGATGTGAAGAAAGTAGGAACTGGAAACGGTATGCGATACAAAGACGAAAAAAAGAAAAACAAACAGCTTAATATTTTTTTAGCAAAATAAACCGTCCGATTTGACGGTATCTAGCTAGAACATATGTATAACTATAGAACAGAATACTTCGGAATAGTTCGTTAATTTTTAGCATCTCAAGCTAAAGTAAGCAAAAATAAATTTAAAACATAATTTTTACTTAAAATAAGATTGATTTTTTAGAAAATTGAAAGGTCAACTTATTTATTGCTTTGATTGCAGGTTAGCAATGATTAAAAAAATTTTGCAAGATTTGTACATAGCTTTTGAAAAGTTTGCAAGTTTCGTACATAACACTTGTTTTATAATAATTTAGTAGTGATTAGATTTTTTTATTTTTACATTCAGTATTAAAACTAACTATTTATATCTAAGTATTAAAAGTAATATTGATACTATTATATTATGTATTAAATCTAGTATTAAATTTAATGGTCGTTTGTATCAATATAAAAAATGTGAATTATGTGAATTATGTGAATTTATAATTATAATCATCAAAAATAAAAGGGGTGAGCAAAATGCAAGGAAGTAAATATGATGATGCGTTTAGGGCAAACGCTGTTGCTATGTGTACTGAGCCAAAAATGACCCCGTCTAAAGTTGCTAAAAAACTAGGGATACCAAGTTCAACTGTTTATGATTGGTATCGCACTGATAAAAGTTCTGACCCTGATTTAATCGCTATTAGACGTAATAAGTTAAGAAATCTTATGGATAAAGCTTATTCTGTTGCAAGTCGTAGTATTGATGGACTAGATAAGCAAAGTAAGGCTTTAAAGCTTGAGAAAAGTCAAATTGATAAAATACTTATTAAAATTTTATCTGATGGTGAGCTTGATGATGTAACTCGTGAAACTATGGCGGAAATCGTCAAAAATTATACTGGTGCAAGCATGGTTGATATGCTCAAGATTGTAAAAGAAAGTCTTGCAATCTCTGAAAAGTTTGAAAAATACCTTTCTGGTGATGAAGAAAACGACTGTAACATACAAATTTCTTTTGCTGATAATGAAACTAAAGAGATGTTAGGTTTATGAAAAAGCTAATAATAAACAAACCTTACCCGAAACAGGTTGAATTTTACAATAGCAAACACCGTTACACTGCTTATGGTGGTGCTAGAGGTGGTGGAAAGAGTGATGTTGCTAGAAATCAAGGCATAATATTATGTTCTAGATATGCTGGTTTACAGGCTCTTTTAATGCGTAGAACATATCCAGAGCTAAAAGAAAATCACCTTATACCAGCTATGAAACTGTTAAAAGGTATTGCTAAATACTCAAGTGTTGATAAGGCTTTCACTTTTCCGAATGGCTCAAGGCTTAAATTTGGTTACTGTAAGAACGAAAGTGACCTTTTACAGTATCAAGGACAGGCTTATGATGTAATTTTCTTAGAAGAATGTACACTTTTTCCTGAAATTGTATTCCAGACCATGACAGAAAGTAACCGTTCAAGCGGGCAAATGAAGGAATACTTTCCTCCTAGAATGTACTTCACTTGTAACCCAGGGGGCGTTGGTCATGCTTGGTTTAAACGTTTATTTATCGACCGAGATTATAACGAAAAGGAAAACCCAGATGATTATTTTTTTATTCAAGCTA
>CALUSZ010000127.1 GCA_944323495.1 Candidatus Gastranaerophilales bacterium | reverse complement strand
CGTTAATCCGCAAAGCAGCATGACGGGAAAAGGCTCTGAAACCGCTTGGAGCATCTTCGACTTTTGTAGAAGAAAAAAGGCGCAAAACTGCAGAGCCAATTTTTTGAAGAATTTTTTTTAACGGAGAAAATTCTTTTATTGATAGAATGTCTCTAGCTCCCACAACAATATCCGCATTCCCCTCAAGAATGGGTTTTACAATTTTTTCTATGTCACCGGCACAGTATTGATTGTCAGCATCAGTGTTTACTATTATATCCGCTCCGAGTTTTAAAGCCTCATTTAGACCTGATCTAAAAGCATTCGCCAGCCCCTTATTGGGTTTAATGTTAAGGACTTTGGCACCCCAATTTTTCGCAATTTCTTCTGATTTGTCTGTAGAACCGTCATTTATTACAAGTACTTCTATTTTGTCTATTCCTGCAACTGATGATGGTAAATCATTTAGGGTGGTTAGCAATGTTTCTTCTTCATTGTAACAAGGTATTTGAATAATAAGCTTTGTCATGTAAAATATTATATATAAATTGTGAGAGCAGGTAAAGAGTGTTTTATATAATAATTTTATTTGGTTTATTATTAAGGCTTACCAACATTATTAAGCCTGAAGGAATGTGGAATGATGAATATGTAAGCTGGTATGTGGCAAACACACCTTTTTGTGAGGGCTTCTGGCAAGAAATTCTTAAACAATGTCATATGCCGTTGTATTATTTGTATTTAAAACCACTTGTTCATTGTTCAGATACAATTTTAAGACTTACTTCAGTGCTGCCGGGAGTTCTTGCTATTCCGGTTATGTATCTGATTGGAAAAGAATATTCTAAAAAATGCGGATATTATGCAGCAACAATAACTTCCGTACTCTCATTTTTGGTATATTATTCACAGGAAATTAGATTTTATTCTCTATTATTCTTATTTTCAGCATTAACATTATTGTTTGCGATACGCTATCTTAAAAACAATAATTATAAAAATTTGATATGGTATATTATTTCGGCTTTACTGGTTCTTTCAACACATATAATAGGTGTCATTTATATATTTTTCTTATCTGCGTACATTATATTTAAAAAGAAGAAAATCTCAATTCTTATTACAACTGCAATTCTGGCGTTTATATTGATTTGTACGGTTCTATTATTGAAGCTTCCTGAAAATTTCTTGAGAATGCTTCCTGCATCTCAGTGGTGGGGACATTTTTCTTATACAAATATTCTATTCTTGTTTACAGATTATTTTTCACCAATTCTTACAAATAATGTAACAGCCCCGCCTGTATTTTTTTATGATAAGTCTATAGCATTATGGATGATTTTTCCGACATTAATAGCAATTATTGGGTTGTTTGCAGGTATAAAGCGTGGATTTGCACTCATTTCCGTTCTCACTCTAATAGTTATGGGGATAATGGCATATTGCGGAATGCTGGTATTTATTACTAAATACTCAATCGAAATATTACCGGTATTAATTCTTTTTGTATCATCAGGGTTTACAAGATTGAATAAGCTTGGGTTAGTTTTATTAATTATCTTTGTGTTATCTCATTTATTTGCATATTTTACACCTTATTATGTTACCAAACTAAAAAGAAATGAAGGTCATAAAATTGTAGGTGATATTTTAAATAAACAAAATTCTCAAAATATAATATTTACTTACTATGAACCAACCAGATTTTATCGTTATACAGATATAAAAAACAAAAATCTTTACTATATAAGCAAAAGCAATCGGCATTTATACAAACAAAATCCGGCTAGAATTTTATCCGAAATTCCTGTAGGAGGGAGTGTGTCTGTTGTTTTTCTTGATAGTGTCAGCTTTTTTGATCAAAAATTTATTGAAGCTAATAAAAATAATCCAGATATTCCAGAGATGTTTATTACATTTTCTGAAATAAAAAATACGTTATTAAAGCGTTTGGATGCGGACTTTAAAGACTATGATATTGCAAGAGGAGGGTATTGGACAGTAATTAAAGGAGTTAGGTATAAATAAAACTTTACAATACACTTGACAGACAAATATTGTTTTGTTAAATTAGTATCATAATCGCAGACAGTTAGTATCCTTGTTAGGATTTAATCTGAAAAGGCTAGCCGAGATTACACAATGCGGGAAATCAGTAGGCGGATTTTACAAAAGTTATTCGAACGTTTAAAGTACGCAGAAATTCTTAAATATATAAATAGCTAAGATTGTGTAGGTTTTGCGATTAAAAAAGATTGCAAAATCTTTTTAGTATGAAAGAGGTTTCTTTGAAGCCGATTTAAATACAAAATTGAAAGGTCGAGCGGAAATATAATCCGAAAATTATATAAAACTCATATGAGTTAGTAAAAAAGGAGCAAAAAATGTCAACAAAAGCTTTCAAAGAAGATAAGGTAGCACTTATCAAAGAAAAAATTGATAAAGCACAAGTTGCAATTGTTACCGATTATAAAGGGTTAACTGTAGAAGAAATAACCAAATTAAGACGTGCTATCCAAAAAGATGGCGGGGATTATATGGTTACAAAAAACACCCTTGCAAAAATCGCTATACAGGGCACTCCTTATGAAGTGCTTGCTGATGTTTTAAAAGGACCAATAGCAATTGCTTTTGGTTTTAAGGATCAGGTAGCACCTGCAAAGGCTTTATCACAATTTATCAAAGATACTAAGAAAGGTGAAATTCTTGCTGCTGCAATGGATGGTCAATTAATGTCAGCAGATGAAGCAAAAGCTCTTGCAAATCTTCCTTCTCGTGAAGAACTTTATGCAAAAATGCTTGGATGTATCAATTCACCGGCATCTGGTATCGCAAACTCTGTCAATGCTGTTATGTCATCTCTTGTCAGAGCTATTGCTGCTGTTAGAGATCAAAAATCAGCATAGATGTTGTAATTATATTTTAGAGTGTTTTTAAATTACTAATTTATAGTTACTTATAAATAAAACGTATTACAACTTAAATAAAAATAAAAGGAGAAAAAAATGAGTATTGAAGCAATTTTAGAATCAATTGAAAAATTAACTTTATTAGAAGCTGCTGAATTAGTAAAAGCTATGGAAGAAAAATTCGGTGTATCTGCTGCTGCTCCTGTAGCTGTTGCTGCTGCTCCTGCTGCCGCTGCTGCTCCTGCAGAAGATGCTGATGCTGCTGTAAACGTAGTTTTAGCTTCCGTTCCGGCTGATAAGAAAATTGCAGTTCTTAAAGAAGTAAGAACAATTACCGGTCTTGGCTTAAAAGAAGCTAAAGATTTAGTAGAAGCTGCTCCTAAAGCTGTTAAGGAAGGCGTTA
>CALUSZ010000126.1 GCA_944323495.1 Candidatus Gastranaerophilales bacterium | reverse complement strand
TTTCAAGGTTTTGAATAATACTAGAGATAAATGTATCATCTTGAGTGTATAAAGCGACACCTATTCTAATTGTATTTGCAGATTTATCATTATTATTGTATAAGCTGCAACCGGATAATAAAATAAGCATTTCAAGAAATAACAGGAAATAGAAGTTTTTCATTTTCTGTTTCATACATATCCTCCCAATATATAATTCTAAAAGGTAAAGAATTAAATGTAACCTTTTTATCTCTGGATAATAAAATAGCATTTTGTGCAGCTAAATAATCAGTGGCATAGTCACTCCAAGCAGCTATGGCATTTATAGTACCTCGTTCCATACAGCCTGCTATATAAGTGCTAACACCAGTGCCATATAGTTTAAAATCAAGTTTGTTATTTTCCTTGCATTTTGCAGCAAGTTCGGTACAATATGGCTCAAAAGTGATAACTGTAGATGAATTATGCTGTAAAAGCAAAGATGGTAAATTTGTATATATTTGATTATCAGATAATACAAGCCGTTTCACTGGTATATTATATTTTTTGAGAGTTTTTTCAGCAGCATCAATACGTGTTTTTATACCAGTTCTTAAACCAGAGTTATCAATTAAGCAAATAGTATTTCCACGCCATTCATGTCTAGCAGCTTCAGCAAGTTTGGAACCAAGCAATTCACCATCGGGGGATATTGTTAAATCTGTATTTTCCACAGGAGATTCAATGCATACAATAGGACAGATATTTTTTTGGGTTTCAAGCCAATCAGAAAATTTATCTGGATTTACAGGTACAATTATAATAGCATCAGCACCACCATCAATTTCACGTTTTACAAGTTCAATCTGTTCATTATAATCATCGGTTTTAGATAATGTTAAAAATCTAAGCTCTGCATCAAATTCGTTTGAAGCTTGTTCAAGACCTAATCTTGTATTACTCCAAAGAGCGTTATCAGCTTCTCTTAAAATCATAGAAAGCTGTATAATTTCTTTATTATTATTTATATGAGGAAGCTGAGGAAGAAGTAAAGAAAATAAAACAGCAGCACCCAAAATAAATAAAATAATAAGCTGTATTAAATTATTCTTCTTCATTCATTTTCCTCCATTTGCTTTGCAAGTTCATCATTTAATGCAGGCAGTCTAATGCGTACACATGTGCCTTCATCTGGTTCGCTGAAAATGCTAAGCCCATATTGCTCACCAAAATTTAACTGAATACGTCTATGTACATTTCTCACGCCCATACCTGAGCCGCTAGTTTTAATATCAGGTCTGTTTTCATCTAATAAGGAGTTGGCGATTTCAGGACGCATACCAATACCATTATCACTTACATCTATTATTAAATCATCATTATCACGCCAAGCATTTACACGAATAAGTCCATCTTCTTCACAAGCAGCCATACCATGATAAATAGCATTTTCAAGTATAGGCTGGATAATAAGCTTTAATGTATAAATATTTTCTGTATCTGGCTGGACTGTGATTTCAGTAGTGAATTTATTTTTAAATCGTATTTGCTGAATTGTCATATAATGTTTAGCATGTTCTAATTCATCTTTGAGTGGGATTATTTGCTTGCCACGGCTAAGAGATATTCTAAAAAATCTTGCAAGAGATGTAACCATTTGTATAGACTCATCATAGCGACCAGCTTCAGTCATCCAAATTATAGAATCAAGAGTGTTATAAAGAAAATGTGGGTTTATTTGAGATTGTAATATTTCAAGCTCACTGCGGCGTTTTTGTCTTTCTTGCTCTATAATATCGTCCATAAGATGGTGCATAGTAGATACCATAGACCGTATAGAATGACTTAATCTTTGCACTTCATAACAGCCTGTTTCTTCTATTTTTAAATCATCTGTACCAATTCTTAGATTGTTTATTGAATGTTCAAGCCTTCTAATAGGGTCAGAAATATAAGCAGAAATTCTAAAGTTTACAAATGCAAGTAAGAAAATGGAAAATAAAATAAGTGACAAACCAAAAAATAAAATTTGAGGTGAGCCAGAGCTAAAAGTTTTATTTGGTACAACACCAACTAACTTCCAACCAGTATAACCAACTGTTTTAACTGAAACAAGTCGGCTATCGCCTAAAAAGTTTTCCTTATAAGTGCCATCGGCATATGTAGAGGCTTGGATATTGTTTTCCTCTTGTAAGCCTGCATATATTAACTGTTGTTTTGGGTGATAAATAATTTCACCATTGCCATCTATAAGATAAATATAACCACCATTTGCAAGTTCAACATTTTGACACACCTGTTCAATACCTGAGAAATTCATATCAACAAGCAATACACCGCTTTTTGTTACACCACCATATGTTAATTGGACATATCTACTAAACAGTTTATGCATTTTTGCCTCCTTTTAGAGTTTAACTACGTTTTCCTGCACGGTATTTAGATGGAGTTAATCCATAATGTTTTTTAAAGACATAACTAAAATAATTCGGGTCAGTATAGCCTATTTTTTCCGCTATTAAATAGGTTTCCTCATCTGTTTGGGTTAACATATTAGCCGCCATTTCCATACGAAGTTCAGTTACATAAGCAATAAAGCTTTTACCAGTTTCACGTTTAAAAAGCGTAGAAAAATAGGTTGAAGACAAATGCAAATAATCACATAATGTATCAACACTTATATCACTTTCAGTAAAATGACAAGAAATAAAATCTTTAGCTTTATTTATTGTTTTACTGGCTGAATCAAAACGTTTTTGACCGACAAGCT
>CALUSZ010000125.1 GCA_944323495.1 Candidatus Gastranaerophilales bacterium | reverse complement strand
TTATTACAGAAATTATACCACCATCATCTAATAAATCCAATATATCATGCAGTACAATATTTACATTTTTTAACTCATTATTTACTTCTATACGAATTGCCTGAAACACTCTTGTAGCAGGGTGTATATGAGACTTAACCCTAGGAGTCGCAGAGATAATGATATCAGCCAGTTCTTTCGTTGTTCTAATTGGCGCAGTCCTTCGAGTTTCGACAATCTTTTTTGCAATTCTTTTTGAAAATCTTTCTTCTCCATATTCGCTGAAAATCCTTACTAAATCATCTTCATGGTACTTGTTAACAACATCGTAAGCCGAAAAATCGCTTTGCATGTCAAACCGCATATCAAGCGGAGCTTCTTTAGAAAAAGAAAACCCTCTCTCACCTTTTGTAAGCTGGTGATATGATGCTCCCAGATCCAGAATTACACCGCCTGTAATCTTGTCTATACCGAGTTTATTCAATTCTTCTTTAATATTTGTATATGAAGATTTGATTATCGTAATATTGGGAAAATCTTTTAACCTTTCTTTTGCATGCGCAATCGCTTCTTCATCTATATCAAAAGCAATGAGTCTTCCATCAGGAGTTATTCTTTTTAATATAAGTTCGCTGTGTCCTCCGCCCCCGAGAGTACAGTCAACATATATTTTGCCTCGCTGACATTCCAGAGCATCAACGGCCTCATTGAGCATTACTGTGTAATGTTTAAAATCATCAGCCATTTTCAACCTCCAGCATAAATGTTACAGGCCCATCGTTTATGAGTGCAACGTCCATCATAGCTCCAAATCGTCCTGTTGCAGTTCTTATTCCTCTCTCTTTTACAGCCTCAATAAAAGCTTCATAAAATTTGTTTGCAGTATCAGGCTGTTCTGACTTATCAAAGCTTGGGCGAGTTCCCTTTTTGCAGTCTCCGCATAGTGTAAATTGAGACACTATAAGCATCTCACCGTTTATATCTTTCAGGGAACGATTCATTTTATCATTCTCATCAGGAAAAATTCGCAAATTTACTATCTTTTCAGCAAGTTTTTCAACCATCTCTATGGAGTCGCCTTTTTTTACTCCGACAAAAGCCAAAATTCCCTTATTTATTGAGGAATAAACTTCTCCGTCAATTGTAACAGAAGCTTCTTTCACTCGCTGTATTAAAATTTTCATTATATCTCCTCAAGTGATTTTTGTAGAATCCCGGATACCCGATTGATTCTCTTTTCTGCGTTATCATAAAAAGCGTTCATTTTTTCTATAATATTTTCAATAATTTCAGGCGTAAGAGTTCTTGCCATTTTCATTTCATAATCCAGATTAATTCTATCTGCTATTGTAATAAAATCTAAAAGCTTGCTTTCTTTTGTGCAGTCAGAGCTCATATAAAGATAATACTCAGAAATTTTTTTGAGCGATTTTAAAATTTCCGGCGTAATATTCTTTTGCCTTTTAAGGTCGTTATTAAAGCTTTTCAGCATCCCTCTGCCTTTTTCTAACTTTGGAATATCTTGTACAAGCCCATTTAAATCATGCTGTAATTTTTCTTTAATTACAGGAATATTATAACTATATTTATTATCAATCTCTCCGAAGTTTAAATCCGGCAGATTTTTTAAAGCTTCCTCCAGCGGCATATTTTTAAATCCGTCAATCTGTGCACCTACCATTGAAGCATTAATGTATTCTCTGTCGTTAAATTTTTCCGTGTATTCGTAAAGCGGCTTTATAAACGCTGCGTACACGGATTCTGTAGGAATCAACTCACCTTTTATACTCTTAACGTAATAAAGCGATTTATTAAGATTTGTAAGTCTCCTTGTTGCAGTTCTCTTGCGAGCCTCTTCATTGTCAGAGTTAGACAGAGATTTTGCAAAAGTATCAAAGTCTTTTGCCGTAATCTCCCACCTGCCGGTTTGAGGGTTCTTTGCACAGACAAGATCTTTGTATGCAGAATCCTTACTGTAGCACTGCCCTTCTAAATACGCTAAATCCTGCCCTACAACAATAATTCTTGAGCAGCCTAAGATTCTTGCAGAATTTATTGCAGTATATGAAACAGTACCTTTAGACCAGTATTCTTCCGCACTTTCTCCGATGACATCTGCCCAGTATAAGTTTATAGGCATATTAGCCGAAATATGAGAATAAACATTTTTGAATTTAAATTTTCTTAAATTCGGGTGTGAATAAGGCTCGGTAATAAGATTTACCTTTGATAAATCAATTCCTTCAATTTGTCTTGATGAATCATAAGATTCAATCAAACAAAGATAATCAGGTGTAATATTATGTTTAGCAAGAGTTTTCATTGCTGTCCCGACAACAAAAAGAACGAATTTGTGCCGGTATTTTTTTATGACCTCTATGTCTCTATCTAATGAAGGCCCAGCAGACACTACAACTGCAGTCTTGCCTTTATATAAATCTTTGATGGAAGTTAGCGGAGGCTCATTCATAAGATGCGGAATATTTTGCAATAGGTAAATAAGAAGCGGATAAAATTTTTGTTTCGTATACTTCAAATCCAGCATGTATGAGCCTATCATTCTTTGCAGCTTTTCCACAAACTCTCCGAATCCGGCGCCGCATAGTTCTCTGTATGCCGTTGTTATAAGCATATAGGGAGAATTTTGGGTATTGGATTTTTTGTAAATATATTCTCCGGCTTTTTCTAAATCAGTCGTGATAAAGACATTTGATTTTAGTATATCTTGAGAAAAATCAACCAGGGTAAAAACTATTTTTAATATATTTAAGTCAGGTTCATATAAAACAACTGTTCCTATTGAATTAGCTGATGCAACCTGAAACAAATATCCAAGCCCTATTCCGTAAATAATATGAATAGATACAGGGTCATTTTTTACTCTTGCAAAAATCTCCCTTGCTTCGCCCAATGGGTTTTCTTTATGGTGGAGATACTTACCTTTGTATATAAAATTATAGAACCCATTTTCCTGTACAAGCTGAGGAACATCTGTTACTATGTACTCCGCTAACTTCTTAGCAAGATTCTTGTCCTTTGTTTCTAAAGCCTTAATATTTTTTTCAAAAATATTATTCATCATCACTCCAATTTATTCTTACCCCTGAGCTGGCCGCAGGCTGCGTCAATATCAGCACCGCGTTCAAGTCTTACAGTAACTTTCTTGCCCGAATGTTCGAGAAGATATTTAAACTTCATGGTGTCATTTACGGAAGGTTTTTTATAATCATTCTCAATAACTGAATTATAGGGTATGAGATTAATATTACATTTCAAATCTTTTAGGTAATAAACAAGCTCTTTTGCAACTTGCGAGGTATCATTGAAACCGTGAATTAAAATATATTCTATAGTTATTCTTCTTCCGGTTTTATTAATATAATTCAGGAGTGCATTTTTTAGCTCATTTAACGAGTATTTATTTTCTATCGGCATAATTTGTTTTCTCAAATCATGCGTTGGAGCGTGCAAAGATATTGCAAGAGTGGACTGCAAATCCATATCTGCAAGTCGATTAATCCCCGGAATAATTCCGCTTGTTGAAATTGTAATTCTTCTTGCTCCTATTTGAAAATCATTGTTAAAAATTTCCAATGCCTTAAGAACATTATCGAGATTTAACAACGGTTCGCCCTGCCCCATAAATACTATATTTGTAACCTTGAGCCCTGTATCTCTTTGAATAGTTAATACCTGCTCTATAATTTCTTTGTAATTAAGATTTCTTCTAAATCCGCCCTTACCGGTTGCACAAAAAGAACAGTTGACTGCGCATCCGACCTGAGAACTTACGCAAGCTGTGAGATTTGCCCTATTATCAAACCTCATCAAAACCGTTTCAACACACT
>CALUSZ010000124.1 GCA_944323495.1 Candidatus Gastranaerophilales bacterium | reverse complement strand
TGCCGGTTGTTCAAGCAATGATTTTTGAGATATTTCCTAAAGAAAAACTTCCTGCAGCAATGGCTGTTTTTGGTCTTGGTGTAATTATGGCACCAATTATGGGGCCGGCATTAGGTGGCTGGATTACTGAAAACTGGTCTTGGCCTTTCATTTATTTTATTAATATTCCTTTCGGTATAATTGCACTCTATCTTGCAAAACAATATGTAGAAGAGCCGCCATATTCCAGAAAACAAGAACATGTTACTATGGATTATTCCGGTTTCTTCTTCCTTTTATTGTGGCTTTTGACTTTACAGATAGTGCTTGATAAAGGTAATGATGCTGATTGGTTTGGAGCTGCTTGGATTTGCAAATTATTTACTGTATCAATGATTTCGTTTTTTATATTTGTTTTTATTCAGATTAAGAAAAGTAAAACAAATACAGGGCTTATTGATTTAGCAATATTGAGAAATCATAATTTTCTAATCGGAACAATGGGACAAATTATTTTAATGGGTGTAATGATGGCTTCTGCATCAATTTTGCCATCTATGCTTCAATCTCTGCTAGGTTATACTGCATTTTTAAGCGGTTTATCAATGGTACCTCGAGGAGCCGGCTGCTTAATAGCATCTGTTTTATGCGGAATATTTGTTGCTAAAATAGGTATTAAAAAGATGACTATTATTGGACTTGTAATTCTGTCAATTGCCGGTTTGATGTTTGGAGAAATAAATACATCTATTTCTCTTGTAGATATTGGTTTGCCTAACTTTACATTTGGTCTCGGGATGATTATGGCTATGGTGCCTCTTTCTAATATTTCTTGTGCTACATTACCTAATGAAGCGCAGACAAATGCAGCAGGTGTTCAAAATCTGCTTAAAAATACCGGTGCAGCAATTGGAACATCTATTGCAACAACAATGATAACACGTTTTTCTCAAATGCATCAGATGATGCTTGTAAAATTTTTGACAGATACAAATCAGGTTTATTCCGAAAGAGTGCAGGCAATGGCATCTTCTTTTATGACTACAGTCGATTGGGGTACGGCTACTCATATGGCACAAGCACAAATTCATAGTATTCTTAGACAGCAGGCAACTTTATGGGGGTATGTTGAAACATTTAGATATTTTGCTGTAGCTGCTGTAATAATTATTCCTTTTGTATTCTTCTTAAATGAAGGTAAAAAAGAAGAAAAAACAGCAAAAAGTTAAAATTTTATAAGTTCATGTTTTTCTTTATATTAGCCATTTGGCTGATAAAGTTATGAAAGGAGAAAACATGAATTTTGTAGAGCCACTAAGAAGTCGAGAATTAATACAAGCTGTAGAAGTATATTTAGCACAAAAAAGTAAAAGGAACCAGCTGATATTTGTTTTTGGCATAAATACGGGTTTGCGTATATCTGATATTTTAGGATTAAATGTTTCTGATGTTAGATATAAAACCCATGTTGAAATTAAGGAAAAGAAAACTGGTAAGTATAAAAAATTTCCTCTTAATACAAAAATTAGAGGTTTGTTGGAGGGTTATCTAGAGGGTAAAGAAGATAATGAACCATTGTTTGTCGGAAAAAAACACAAACGTCTCCATCGTTCTCAGGTGTATAGATTTTTAAATGATGCCTGTAAATATCTAGGCGTACAGTATCGTGTCGGAACACATTCTATGCGGAAAACATTTGGTTATTTTTATTATAAACAATATAACGATATCGTGTTACTTCAAAAAATTCTTAATCATTCCAATCCGGCAGTGACTCTACGGTATATAGGTATTGCTCAGGATGAAATTGATATTTCGTATAATAATTTTGAATTATAAAAGTTGTGGTCCACAATTTTTATTGTGATGAATAAACCCTGTGAAAGTTTATTTCTTGAGGTTTTTAGGTTTTATTAACAATTGTTTTATTAAACCGCATGCCGATTGACTTAAGGATTTGTTTAAGATATTGTTGAGGTAGAGTCGGTTGTGGTCCACAATAAAAATTGTGATGAAAACGAGGTAGTAATGGAAAGCGGTATCATAATAAGAGAGCCGGAAGTAATAAATCAGATAAAGGATTATTACTACTCAACCGGTAATTATAGAGACCTTTTGTTATTTTTATTAGGAATAAATACCGGCTTAAAGATGACAGAAATATTATCACTAAATGTTGTTGATCTTCGCGGTAAGGACTATATAGATATAGACTCTTGTAATGGCGGTGCAAAGCGAATTCCGTTGAACGAGGAAATAATTAATACAGCAAAAGTTTTAACAAAAGAAAGAGACTCTGACAGTCCGTTATTTGAATCCTTGCAAGGACGCAGGATAGATAGAACAACCGTTTACCGTAATTTTAAAGAGGTGTGTGAGAAATTAAATTTAGGCTCTGGCATAACTCTGGCATCTTTAAGAAAAACATTTGGCTACCATTATTACAAAACATATGGAGACCTATCGACTTTGCAGTGGCTTTTTAGTCAGAACAGCATTTTAGATACTGCGAAATATATAGAGTTAGACGAGGATATGAGCACTCATTTCCGTGTAATGAATTTGTAGAGGGAAGAATTTAAGTGAAGATAGCAGTAATCATACCGGTATATAATGCAGAGAGGTTTCTAAGAGAGGCATTAGATAGTGTCATTAATCAGACACTGTCAGATTTAGAGATCCTTTGTAT
>CALUSZ010000123.1 GCA_944323495.1 Candidatus Gastranaerophilales bacterium | reverse complement strand
AAGAAATTGTTAACTTTGTTTAAATCTTCTTTAGAAACTGTATTTGTAGTGAATAACATCTTTTAGCTCTCCTTAATTATCTCTTATGTATATATAAAGTATTTAACTTTTAAGAAATTGCCTTTTTGGACTCGTATTATTAAGAAATATTACGAAAAATCTTGAAAAAAATAAAAATTTTACATTTCTTAATGATATTTTTGATATAATATTTATTGTTCTTGGGCTGAGGAGTTATGAGAGAAAGAATCTTTTTATTTATAATATTAGCATTTTTGGGGGTATTCCTCTATATATTCCAAAACTATGTAAATACTGTTGTTGGGTTCGTTATATTATGTGTGTGCATGACGATTTACTGTTTATATTTAGTTGCTGCAACCAAATATCAGAAACGTAAATTGAAAAAGCACCCGCCGGTTGTTAATGAAAATTACAAACCATTTGTTTCAATAATGATACCGGCTCATAATGAGGAAACTGTTATTGGTAATACGGTGGAAAATATTTTGCAGCTTGATTACCCAAAGTTTGAGGTTATTGTAATAGATGATAGGAGTAGTGACAGCACTTCTGTTGTAATTAATAATTTAGCCTCCAAGTATGATAATGTTATAGCCTTTATAAGGGATAAGAATGCTTTTCCGGGCAAGTCTGCGGTTTTGAATGACGCTTTTAAGATAGCTAAAGGAGAGGCAATTCTTGTTTTTGATGCTGACGCTACTGTTGAGCCGGACTTTTTAAATAAACTTGTTCCAATGCTTGAACCAGCGGATGTAGGAGCAGTTCAGGCAAGAAAAATTATAAGAAATAAGGATGTAAATCTCCTGACAAGATGCCAAAATAATGAATACACGACAGATACACACTTCCAGATAGGAAGGGATGCTGTAAAAGGTGCCGTAGAGCTTCGCGGTAATGGTGAATTGATAAAGCGTAGTGCAATAGAAGATATTGGCGGCTGGAATAACTATACAATTACAGACGATTTAGATATGTCAACCAGACTGCATATTAAGGGCTGGGACGTACGCTTTTGTCCTGATGCCTGTGTTTATGAAGAGGGTATTGTTTGTTTAATGCCATTGTTCCGCCAGCGAAGAAGATGGCTGGAAGGTACGATTAGGAGATACCTTGAATACTTTGGTGCTGCTATGAAATCAAGAAAGATGTCTTTGAGAGCACGCTTTGATATGGCAATTTATATTACTCAATTTATAATGCCGTTGTGGTTCATGCTGGAAGTTGCATTTAGGATTATAAAATTATTTACGGACAAAATTGATCCGTATAGCTTGCATAACGTCCTTTGGTCATCCTTGATTGTTTCCTGTGTAGTTGGACTGGGATTTTTCTCAGCAATAAGGTATAGTTTGAGACGATATGACAACTACCCTAGAATAAAAGCGTTTTGGCAGGCATTGGAAACGACGGTGTATTTCTTTATAATATGGTTTCCAATGGTATTGTTTATTTGTGGTAAAATATTATTCTGCAAGAAAGATATGAACTGGGGCAAAACTGCCCATGGTTTAGTAATGGATGAGAAAAATAGCAGACACGAGCTGGAATTACAAGAGGTATAAATAGATGATGACAATTGCAAATGATTATGTAAGAGAACATATAAGAGAAGTTCCGGATTTCCCTAAAAAGGGTATTCTATTTCTTGATATAACTACTGCGACTAAGGATGCTAAGGCAATGCAGTATATGCTTGATTTCCTTTATGACCAATTTAAGGATGAAAAAGTTGATTATATTGCAGGTATTGAATCTAGGGGGTTTATATTTGGTGCTCCTCTTGCGTATAAACTTAATGCAGGATTTATTCCTATAAGAAAACCCAATAAGCTTCCTGCAGATACGATAAAAGAAACTTATTCATTGGAATACGGAACGGATACAATAGAGATGCACGCAGATGCTTTGAAGGAAGGAGATAGAGTTCTTGTAATAGATGATTTGCTTGCAACCGGTGGTACTGCAGTCGCGGCTTGTAATCTTGTAAAAAAGGCTGGTGCAGAACCAATCGCAGCGGCGTTTATTATAGAACTTGATCCGCTTAAAGGCAGAGAGAAGATAGAGGCCTCAGGCGTTAAAGTTGTATCGATGTTGAATTATGATATAGATTAAAAAAATAAACCTCCGTTTAAAACGGAGGTTTATTTTTATATATCTTCTTTTAGCATTCTATTTATAAGAACGAAGAATTTTTTAATTCTGGACTTAGGTTCAACTTTATCTGCTGTTACAGCTCCTTGGCTGGCTAAAGAAACACGGTTTTCGATAGAATTAGGATAAAGACTGACTAGTTTGTCAAAAAATAATTTACCTTCCTTTTCTACTTCAGGATTATCTGTAATTTCTTTTTCAACAAGCTCCGGCAAACATTTAATTCTTGAATAAATCTCAAAGTTCTGCTTGTGTGCAATATCCTTTAAGTTATTAAAATTTGTGTGATATGCAATTATTGCAGGGCCTTGAAGATTATTTTCATTTGCGTGTTTAAAAAATGTCTTTACAGCCTGAGTTTTATCTGGAGATTCCTTTACAATACTTGTAAGCATTTTTTTTGCATAAGTATTTAACTGGTTTATGGGACTAATTGACGGCATATTTATATTCCTTTCTTTTGCTGTACATTATTGATAAACCCTGTAAAAAAATTTTTTGCTAATACTATAAATCAAAAGGGTCCTCTTCTTTGTAATAATTTTTCTTACCTTTCCTAAGTTTATCATTCCGTTTTTTTACATCCTTGGAAACATTCTTATAGGCATTATCAAGAGAAACTTTTGCAATAGGTTTGTTCGTAGCTCTGTCGTTTACGATTAGCCAATAAGAGTCTTTTACGTTATTAACAGCAAAAGAAATTTTTCCTGCATATCTGTCCCCAGGTTTAAGCTGAGAAAAGAGGAGTTTCGTGTCACCAAATATTGAAGGGTTAAATACTGAATTACAGTCATTCATCAATGCTAAATCCATACCGGAGAAAGCTTTTTTAGACATATTAGAAATGGAAAGAGAAAGGGTTATGGTATTAACCTCTCCAAAAGGGTCTTTTTCGTATAGAATATTTCCTATTCTAATATCCAGCCCGGGAAATTTTAGTTCTTCCTGCTTAAGAGCTTCTTCTTTGTAAACTGGCAGTTCTACATCTGAAAGTATTCTGACCTTAATTTCATCACCCGGTGCAATAAGCACATCTTTTCCTTTTCTGTATAAAGCCATTCCCAGTCCGATAGTACCACCGAGTGCCGCTCCACCGGCAACTGTGTATCCTTGAGAAGCGATTGCGGCTTCTAACCCAAGGGCTTGTACTGCAAAAAGCCCGCCAGCTACTCCTCCCAGTGCAGTGTAACCAATATCAGTAGCTACAATTTTTGTTGCAGCTTTAAGCGGGTGCAGTTTGGTAGACATTTTCCCTTCGATAGGAATTTCCCTCCCATCAGGCGTTACAAGATAATCAAAGCTTAAGTTCAAGTAACCGTCCCGACCGAGTCTTTTTGCTTCACTTGTCTGGGTGATTACACCGTGAGCAACAGTACCTTTAGGGATAATAACTCCTTTATCCCCGATTACATCACTAGTTACTTCTGCAAAGAATTCATCACCTTCAAACGAAAAAGAGCCGTCTAATACTTGAGAAACTGTCATTTGAATAACATCTCTTTTTTCCAGTGTTTCTGTCTTTCCGGTAAAAAGTTTTTCATCAGGAGCTGTGTATTCTTCATCAAATTCAGCATGACCTTGAAAAGGAGCTTCTGCAAGCGCCGTATTCATCATAAAAATACTTATTAATAATATTGCTAAACTCTTTTTCATATCACAATTATACAACTTTTCAGCCCCTAAGTCCAAATCGTTACAAAAGACTATTATATATTTCTATTGTTATAGAACAAATTTTAAGATTTCTGTCAACGAGACTTTTAATCGTATTTTTATAGCAGATAAGCAGGGCTTTATCCAATCCGCCATTAGTTAAAGCTTCTTTGATGGGTTCACACATAGTGCAAGGGCGAGTTCTTTCTTCTATTTTGTCTGCAAGAAAAATTATCTTTTCAAAAATAGACATGTTAACTTTTCCGAGTGTATGCCACCTTATCGCAGATAGTATTTCCTCATCATTGATGTTAAACTCTTTTTGGGCAATATATGCCCCTACTGGTGCGTGGTATGTTTTGGGATTAATAAGCTCGCCTTCGCAGAGTTGCATATTTTCCATAATTTTAAGCGAATCTTCCTTTGATACGGTTTTTGCACAGTCATGTACAAGTCCTGCAAGATATGCTTTTTTGGGGTTAACTCCATATTGCTCCGCAAGCTTTAATGCGCATTCTGCTGTGCCGAGCGAATGTTCAAACCGCTCTTCCGGGAGATGAGACTTTAACCAGCTTTTTATATATTCAAGAGATGTACAATCCATTTTCCTTAATATATTCTCCTACTTTGTTTAAATTTTTTCCGCTCCCCGCTCTCAGCTGTGTAGATGACATATCAATATATTGCATTGGTGCGAATTCAAAGTCATATTGATTGGCTTTGTAATATGAATAATCATCTTTATTAAGTTTATCACATCTTGGAAAAACAATAAAGTGAACCATTTTTTTTAATTCATCGGCCTTGTACCAATCCTTTAAATTAGCAAAAGCATCCGTTCCGATAATAAAATTTAGTTTGTCATTGAGATTATATAGCTTATACAATTTTTGAACTGTAAGTAAAGTGTATGAAGGTCTTTCGGCGTTAAATTCAATATCAGAAACTTCGAAATGCGGGTTATTTGCAATTGCAAGCTTTACCATATTAAATCTGTGCTGGGCAAGATTACGGGAGATTTCTTTATGCGGCGGAATATACGCCGGAATAAAAATAATTTTTTCAAACCCATAGTGCTTAACAGCAAATTCGGCCATTTTAATATGTGCAATATGAATAGGATTAAATGTGCCTGGAAATATGCAAACAGTCATCTTACCTCACTTTTATTGTATTTTAACCTGGATATGGAGGTGTTTCAAGACCTGGGGTAAATGTATTTTGAGTTGGTTGGTGAAAACTACAAGTCAGACGCCGAATTGTCTCCCTCCCTGCGAGGGAGCGGATTTGCGGACGGACGACACGAGCGATAGCGAGTTAGTCCGGATAGCGAGGAAATTGAGCATACAGCGGCAGCGCCGCTAATGCGAAACTTTCCGAGCGTGGAGC
>CALUSZ010000122.1 GCA_944323495.1 Candidatus Gastranaerophilales bacterium | reverse complement strand
AAACTGTTGTTTTTGATAAATTATATAGCTCAGAAAAGTATTCATTTGTGGCTGTGCAAAAACCGCTCTTATTGCTGAGAGCGGTAATTTCGCTGTATAAAATCTTTGCATTTGGTCTTAAACGGTTATCATATCTAACGCTTGCAGGCATAACCGACCAAAAATTAGGCTTATTTTCCATCTTTTTCACCTCTTGACATAACAACACTATTGCAGTATTATAGTGTTGTTATTAATTTTCTGTGATTTCCCGACTTAACATTCCTACTGCGTTAAGTTGGGATTTTTTATTTTTCAATCGGCTCTCCCTTTTGGGGGAGCTGTCAACGCAGTTGACTGAGGGGGTTTTTACTTTCATATGTATCTAATCCAATGATAAGTAATTTACGTATAAGTTCAGATACTGAACAACGACAGAATTCATCTGTCTTTTTTAATTCAAAAATAGCACATTCAATTTCATCAGGAATACTTATACTTCTCCTTTTCATATTAGTCATTTTACAATCACCTCCTAATCCTAGTAGTTCACCACCTTTTCACTTTTAACTCATTATAGTTCATCACTTATGCACTTGTCAAGAAAAAATTATTACATTTGACACAAGTGGTGAAGTTATGTAAAATTTGATTAAGAAAGGTGGTGTAATTATGCCAACTAAAAAACCAAGATACACTATAACTGTTGATAAAGAATTACAAAAGAGAATTGAAGATTATCAATTTGATAACAGGTTTAAATCACAAACAAAAGCAATAATATCTTTACTTGATATGGCATTAAAACAAGTACAATTTAAGCAAATTACAAAGACAAAGCCTGAAATTTCAAAAGAAGAAGAATTATTATTAGAAAACTATCGCAAATTTAATCAAGAAGGCAAAGAAAAGATATTATCATATTTAAGTGATTTATCTGAAAATCCAAGGCTTAAAAAATGTGATATGCCTGAACTGGTTCAAGAAGCGTAAAAAATAAGGGCTGCAAAATGCAGTCCTTTTTCTTTGTCGAAATTTGTCGAAAAGTTTTTAATTTTAATTTTCTATGTTATAATACATTTGAGGTGAGAAAAATGGGGATTATACTAAATTATGCCAATGTTATCGGGTTTTATCTTATAGCATATTTGGTGTTAAATTTCTTATTAGGAGTGGTGTTTAATTTAATACAAATTCCATTTGCTTTTATAAGTCGTATCGCTGTATATGCTCTTTTTTTGATAAAAACATATATAATTTCTTTGTATTTTGCATTTTGTACATTTGCTTGTGTAAATGCTGGACTGTCACAAATTCCGCTTTTTATAATATTTTCGTTTGTTTTATTTGCAGATAATACAAGTTCAATGCGTAATGCAAAAGATGACGGTGAGAGAACTTGTTATTTGCTATCTGCAATAATTTCTATAATTTTATTTTTTGTAATATTTTTCAACAGAATTTTTTACGGAAAAGAAATTTTATTAAAATATTTTTCCATAGTCGAAGCGTTTTTAAAACTTCCAATCATAGGAGATATAATAAGCTTTGTTCTTCCTCTATTCTCTTTAATCATAGTTTGTTGGGTAGTATTTCAAATAATATTTATACTGTTTGTACTAATAGTTAATATTAAAAAGGGAGCAAACTTATGACATCTTTGCAAAACAATCAAATTAATAAAACAAAAGGATTAAAGTGGTACAAAATTTTTTTAGTAATTTCTTTTATAAGAATTTTTGGAACTCTTTCGTTTGGCATTTCAAATGTAACTGACAGTGCAGCATCAATACAAATGGATACAGGATTATTTATAAAAATGTTTCCATACTTTTCATTTTCATCATTTATTTTAGGTATTATAGGTTGCATTTTAAGCGTGATTTTGTTTGGAAAACTACTGAAATATAACAAACAATGTATTTTAATTATAAAATATATTATAATATTTACTATTTTATCATTTTTAATAGCAGTTGGTGCATGGTATATTGACTTTGCACATATGCTAGATGCGGCAGTAAATAACTCATACTATCAATCATGTTTTTCAGCCGCAATATCTAACTTAATCCTGCTAGTTCCAACATACTATTATCTACGCAAACGATTTATTTAAAAATAAAAGCTCCACATTTTGTGGAGTTTTTTTGTTTACTGTTTTCTATTATCATTTTATAATAGGTTTGAGGTGTTAGAACATGAATTATATAAGCATACCTAAATTTGCTGAACAAATTGGAATAACTAGACAAGCAATATATAAAAGATTACGAAAAGCAGACCCTGAATTTATGAAATACATAAAAAAAGAGGGTAATCAAACAAAGATAGCAGAAGAAGCAAAAGTTTTATTTGACATAGTAAACCATGATGACAACTGTGAACAAGATTTAGTGAACCAAAATAATAATATCGTAAACTGTACTGATAATAGTGAACCAAGTTTCGTAAACTCAAATGATAATTTTGTTAAACAAGATGTTAATAGTGAACCTATTTCAGTTAACCAAAATGACAGTATTGTAAACTCTAATGTTAACAGTGAACCAAACAATGTTAACGCTGTAAACCATGATTTACAGCAAATAATAGCAAATTTGCAAACTGAAAAGCAAGAAATGAGCAAACAAATAAGTAGCTTAATAGATATACAAACCAAACATCTAAACCAGATAGAAAGCTT
>CALUSZ010000121.1 GCA_944323495.1 Candidatus Gastranaerophilales bacterium | reverse complement strand
CCTGATACTTATTGGTTTCAGTAGCAATTCCGCTCATTCTCTGAACATAATTTAGAGCAGTTCTTTCGCCCATCAAAATATATCTTGCAGGACCGCTTATATCCGCGATTTTATCTCCTTTTTTAATAGAGTCTCCGTCTTTAAAATAAAATTTAACTTCAACTTTTGGAGAAAGTATTTGAAAAACAGTCTCAAAAACCGCTCTGCCGCAAAAAATACCATCTACTCTGGTATTAAGAGTGCAAGACATTACATCATCTTCGCTTGTCAGATAATCAGTTGTTATATCCCCAAAGCCGATATCTTCCTGAAGAGCATTCTTTACGTGTTCTTCTATAAAAAATTTGTTAAGCATAAGCAATCTCCCTGCCTTTTATTATATCCGAATGTCTTGCCGTACCATCTGTTTGAGGATAATCCGCGCGTGCGTGCGCTCCTCTGGATTCTTTTCTCTCAAGAGCCCCCTCAATTATTAAGGATGCAACAGTCAGCATATTTCTATATTCATATTCTTCCATATTCATGCACTTTCTGTTGCGTCTAAAGTTTTTCTTCATATCTTCAACAAGCGCCTTAGCCTTTTCAAGCGAATCTTGCGAACGGACAATTCCTACGTAATTCCACATGACATTCTTTAAATTATCTTTTAATGCATCAATATTATAGTCTATATCACTTAGTTGACGAGAATATAAGCTTATGACTTTTTTAATATGCTCATCAATTTTCTTTGGCGGCGTCAGGTTTGCAAATGATAAGTAATCTGCAAGTTCATAAGCGCACACAACGCATTCCAGAAGAGAATTGCTGGCTAATCTGTTAGCACCATGAAGACCTGTGGAAGCGCATTCCCCTATTGCATATAAACCTCTTATAGACGTTCTTCCCTCAACAGTTGCCTTTATTCCGCCCATTGAATAATGTGCAGCTGGTGCGACAGGAATAGGTTTTCTGGAAATATCTATCCCATTTTCACTGCAGCGTTTTGATATAGTCGGAAATCTGTTAAAAAGTTTTGTCGAATCTATTATAGACGCATTTAAGAAAACATTAAACACGTGATTTTTTTGCATCTCACTGTATATTGCGCGCGTTACAATATCTCTCGGCGCAAGTTCACGCTTATCATGGTATTTCGCCATAAACTGTTCACCGGAGTTATTAACAAGTTTAGCACCCTCACCCCTTACGGCTTCCGATATCAAAAATCTGTTTTTATTCTCCGGACTTAATGCCAATGCAGTCGGGTGGAACTGAACAAATTCCATATCCTGAATTATAGCTCCGGCATTATACGCTAAATCAATTCCGTCACCTGTTGCCCCATCAGGATTTGTAGTGAATTTATATACCTGACCGGCTCCGCCTGTTGCAAGAATTACTGCCGCAGCATAAACAATTTCGTGTTCGCCTGTTAATTCATTATATACAATGACTCCTTTGCACTCATTATCCGAATTAACAAGAAGCTCTACAGCCATAGCATTTTCCATCACAGAAATATTTTCTTCCAGAACCGCTCTGCGCAGTCCCTCTGTAATTCCTCTACCGGTTGCATCTCCACCGGAATGCAGAATCCTTTTTACACTATGAGCAGCCTCCAATGTAAAGGTCAAACTTCCGTCAGAATTCTTGTCGAAATCAACACCGTTTTCTATTAAATCGTTGATAACCTCATCAGATGCTTCTGATATAAATTCAACGGCCTTTCTGTCATTCAATCCAGCTCCGGCTTTTATAGTATCTTGAACATGTGATTCAATACTGTCTTCTGAATTCTGATGCAATACACCAACAATTCCGCCCTGTGCATATAAAGAATTACTTTCACCAAGGCTTGATTTTGTAACTATCAAAATTCCTTCAGGTAAATTTATTTGCTGTGATATTTTTAATGCCGCATATAAGCCTGCAGCACCGCTTCCTACTACTACCGCTGAATATTCGGAATATTTCATTTTGTACCCCACTGGCTGTCTTTATAATAATATTTTAGAACAAACACAGCGCACAAAACATAAATTTAATATTAAGATTTATTAAAAAACTAGTACTTACGAATTTGCAATGTCAAAATCTTAGGATGTAAAGCGTCATATATTATAGAATCATTCTCATCAATGGATGGTAAATATTCTTTTGCTTTAGCTAAATCCGCTTCATAACCTTTTGTATCACCAATAATCTTCTTTAGTTTTGCTCTATCCATATAAGCTCTTGGATTATTTTTCTTTCTATCAATAGCCAAATCCCAAATACGTATAGAAACATCATATCTTTGCAAAGCGGCATAAAGCTCTGATAAACAAGCATAACCTGCATACGCTGTTGAATCTACATCTAATATAGCATTACAATAATTACCCGCTAGTTTAAATTTTCCTTTCTCTTTTAAGAGCATCGCTACTGTTAAATTCTCTATAAGGTCTACATCACCTGAATGCAAATAATCATCCAGAGCACCATTATAATCGCCTAAAAAAAGTTTTATTTTAGCCCTATCTTTGTATAAAGAGTTTAATTCTTTTTGAGAAAGATAAGCCGGCGCTGTTCCAATAGCTTTATTCATCTCGTCAATTGCATAATTCTTCTTTTTATACATTTTAGCCAAATATATTGCATTATTTCTATGAAAAATATACTCTGTTGTATCAGATTCTTTTGATAGTTTAGCGACAAAATACTTTACATGGTTGCCCCAAAAACACATCTGTATAAATTTATTTCCAGGAGGTGTACACAACCAGACTATAAAAAGAAATGCTGCAATAATACAAGATAGCAGTTTTATGTCATCCTTGCGGCTTGGCTTGTTAAAGTTTGATATCATTCTTTCAACTCTCTTTCTCTATTTATATTGTATATAAAAATGATAAAAAAATAAAGTATATTTTAAATATTGTTAATTATTTTCTATAACTTTAGCCATACCTGTAAATTCGGGAATTTTATTCATTTTAAGAATATCGGAAAACTTCTCTGCAGCTATAGGTGCAAGTTTATAGACTGTCTCGATATCCGTAAAATAAAGTTCACAAAAACGTGCTAAAAGCTCTGACGGATTATTATAATATCGATTCAAACGACTTATCCTTGAATTTATTCGGGCAAGAGCTCTTTGCTTTGACTTTAGACGAATATAATTTATATGCACCGGTGAAATTTCTGAACTATCTAATTCATCTATTGAATATATCTTATTGAAAACTCTAACCCTGTCATATTTCAAGAGATACTTAAATGGAGAGGATATCCCTCTTTCCAGCGGCTTAAAAACTCTGGAAGCAGTAAAATCAGGATATTGATTCTTTATTGATTTTCCTAAAATTTTAATCTCCTGACTAAGTTCATTCTTCTTTGCAAACAAAGCTGAAGCGAAATCCTTTGGAATTTCTCTTACTGTTATATTTATAAGCTCCTCTGTCAAATCATCTGATATATCACCAAAAACAAACTCTAATGATTTTAAAGAAGAATCATAAATATAATGTACGTAATGTACAAATTCATGAATAATTACAGGGAAAATCTTATCTTCAGAAATATCTCTCGAAACATCAATTCGATAAGAATTCTTTCTGCCGATAAAAATTCCTTTATTACCACGAGCCTTCGTCTTTCCAATATTAATATCTACGCCAAAAGTGCGTAAATAATTTTTAAGATTTAAGATTCTGTCTCTTTCACTAACCATTTTAAATAATCTTCACTGCAATCTACAATCGGAAGAGCTATAATTTCCGGAACTGTATATGGATGCAAGTCCTCTATTACAAGTTTTATTTTTCCGTAATTTGAACGGCGAGTTTTTATCATCATAAGAATTTCTTTTTCTTCGCAAATATCACCGTCCCAAGAAAATGTAGATTGAACCTTATCAATCATGCTGACACAAGCTGCAAGCTTATGCTTCATAAGTATTTTGGTAATATTTTTTGCAATTTTTTTATCAGGTACAGTACAATATACAACAATAATATCCATAACTTCTCCTTTTAAATTTTAAAAATTTTACCCGGGTTTAGTATGTTATTAGGGTCAAAAACCTTTTTTATACTTCTCATATAATTTATTGCTTCTTTATCAACAGTATCCTCAATATAAGAAATCTTTTCTGCTCCAACTCCATGCTCTGCTGATATAGTTCCACCCAATGATACCGCAAGTTCATACATCTCAGATTTAGCTTTTATGTAGTTTTTGAATTGAACATCATCCTCCAGGTTTAATGCAATTTGCGGGTGAATATTCCCATCCCCGACATGACCGACCATACAAACAGGAAGAGAATATTTATCACATATATTTTTGCATTCTTTAACCATTTTTGCAAGTTTGTCTCTCGGAACTATAATATCATCTGATACAACATCAGGAGCGAGTTTTGCTGTCGCAGCAAAGCTCGCACGCCTTGCCGTCCATACAGAATCCTTTTCCTCTTCTGTTATTGCAATTACTATATCAGAAGCTCCCGCTTCCTGCATTGCTTTGTATACCCGCCCCTCTTGATCATCCATAGAGGATTCAAATCCATCTATCATAATAAGCAGCATGGCTTCTTTATCTGTATTCAGATTGCATGGATAAAATTTTTCTACGGTTGTTATCGAATTATTATCCATAAAATCTATTGTTGCAGGAAATATTTTATCCGCAAGAATTTTATTTACTCCATCAACTGCAGCCTCCATTGTATCAAAATAAGCCATGATAACTCTGGAAGCTTCCGGTTTCGGTATAAGCTTTAGCTCCGCTTCAACAACAACAGCAAGAGTCCCTTCGCTCCCGATTATAAGCTGGTTTAAATGATACCCGACAGCATCCTTTATTGTTCCAGCCCCAAGCTTCATCAACGTTCCGTCAGCAAGAACAACAGTAAGATTAAGCACATAATCTTTTGTAGTGCCGTACTTGAACGACATAGGACCGCCGGAAGATTGCGCTATACTTCCACCCACTGTTGATACTCTCATATTTGAAGGATCTGGCGGGTAAAATAATCCTCTATCTTCTACAAACTTTTTTAAATCACCAAGGATAACCCCGGGCTGAACTCGAACAGTCATATTTTCAGGATTAAAATCCAGAATCTTATTCATCTTTGAAAAATTGAGAATTATCCCGCCCTTTGTCGGAGTACAAGCTCCTACCATATTCGTGCCGGCACCTCTAGATACAACCGGAATTTTGCAGCGGTTTGCCAGCTTCAAGACCTTTTGCACATCCTCTATCGTTTCCACAAAAACAACTGCTTCCGGTAATGGAGATTTTTTACGAGTGTTTGTTGAATCCTGAGCATAGCAATAACGTTCTTCTAAGCTGGTAAGAACATTATCGCTTTTTAATATTGATTTTAATTGGTTCTCATTACTTTTCAACAACATGTGAAGCTATTTTTTCGATACTTTTGTTTAATTTGGCTATTTGTCTATCCATACCGCCAACCTTTTTAGTCAGCTGGGCTGTGTCTTTTGGATCTATCTTTGATACAACTTCTTCCAGTTTTTCTTCCAATGAATCTATCTTTGATTGCTGTTGAGCCATCTTATCATCGATTGCAACCAAGAATTTATTCAAGGTTTCTTCAAATGGTGATAAATCTATTTTATTATTTTTATTACTAATTGTAGTCTCAACAATAACTCTGTCAAGTTTTGCTTCCAAAGAAGAAATCCTTTTAGCCTGCTTATCAAATACATTACTCAATGCCTCAATTAATTCCACACTGTCTGTATTATCTTCAGCTTCAGCCTTCAAATCTTCCAGCATAACCTTTATTTGACCGATATCATCAAGAGTTTCAACTTTATCAAAAATTGTTGAAATCTGCTCTCCTGCTTTATCAACCCATTCTGCTAAATATTCAAATACTTGATTAAATACCTGATTTGTTTTAGCCCCGCTATGAATCATTGAACTTATTGAGCCTAGTTTATCGTCAATTCTGTCAATGCCAGCTTCATGTGCAAAGTTACGAGTTCTTTCATCCAAATCATTAATCACAAGTTTAAAGTCTTGAAGATTATCCTGCAGTGTCTTATATGATTCATCAGATGCTAGTATCAATTTATTAGTTCTTGTACTAATACTTACTATATCTTCCTGCAAGGAATCAAACTCATGCTTAAATTCTTCTATCTCAAACTTCGGAAGTTCCGCCTTTATTGTTTCTACAAGCTTATAAATATCGTTCGTTGAAGCTATAAGTTCCTCAAACTCTTTTGACTTGTTATCAGACTTCATCTCATTCAGAACAAGACGAAGATTTGCAATATCAGATTCCAAATCCTGAAGGCTGTAGACATAGTCAACATCGCCATCAGAAGAAATTATTGATGAAATCTTTTTGTTGATTATTCCTATTTCATCTTTTATGGAATTAACCTTGCTATCCATTGCAGAAACTGTATCAACAGATGTTACAATATGGCTTAATATCGTAATCAAATCCGAATGTTTTTCTTGTATAAAATCAAGAATTTCTTCCTGCTCTGCTACAAATGAAATTTGGTTAAATATGTTCAAAATCTGCGTAATAATCTCAGATTTTAACTCATTTAAATCTTTTTCTCGAATAGCATCCTGATTTTCGACTTTTGCAGTTAAATCAGCTATTGACTGCTGAATACCATATTTTACTAGAGTATTCATTTCTGTAAGCTCCGGCAGATTGTTGCAGCAAAGCTCGCTAATATCGTTCAGATAGCCAAGCTGTTCATTAACAAGAGCCTCTATCCCGGATATTTGATTATTCAGAGAAGCTTGGAATGCTTCATCAAAAGATTTATTAAGAATCTGCGCCTTTAAATCAGCAAAACTTCTGCTCAAATCATCTATAGAGTTAGTTATTCCGCTGACTAATTCTCCAACTCCAGATGACAAATCATTTTTAAAATCCACAAAACCTGACAACAGAGATTGAATAGAGTTGTGTATTGCCTCAAAGGAATTATTATACTGGGTTGAGATAAGCTTAATTTCTTCATACTTATCGACAACAGTATCAACAAACTTCTTATCAAGAAGATTAAAGCGTTCATCAAATCTTTGTGCAACATTAACATTAATAAATGATTGAATTTGACTGTTTATCTTATCACTCATTGAGGTTATAAGGATTTCATTTGCAGCCTTAGAATCAGCCCCTGCGCTAATCAATTTTGAAATATTATCCAAAACATCTTCTACAGACTTATCTATATCAGTCTTAAGCCCATCCAGTTTATGGTTAATTATTGTAGAATCAGTTTTTACATCAAGATACGCTTTTAAATCATTTATATGAGTATATATATAATCTTCGACGGAGCTTTCAACATGAATAGTCAATTTTGATAATTCATCCTTTTGTGCATCTCTCATCAGATTAAACTGTTCTATCAAATCCTTAACAATAACATCGGTTTCTTTTTCAATATTATCAAGAATGATATCGGCATTTTTACTTACAAGTTCCGACAAAGCATCTCTGCAAGCAATAGAATTCTCTTTTACAGTCTCTGTCTGCTTAAGAATCTTATCAGCAAATGCCTCCATTGTTTGAAGCTCTCCTGCTGATATATCAGCACAAACTGCTAAAATTGAATTAACTTTTTCTTCAATCGACTGTTCAACATCTTCCATCAAAGATTTACTGTTTCCGATTAAAGTCTCTGATATAGAAGAAACTTCTTCTTTTGTAACGGTCTTAGCTTCATCTATTAATATATTGAAAGTGCTGCTTAACTCTTTCAATTGAGTCTGGAAAAGATTCATTTGAGAGATTTCATCTTTATCAAGCCTGTCATTAAGAGATTCAAAAAGAGTTTTTAAGTTTGAAGACTGTGTCTCCATCTCATTAATCAATTTTGAAGTTGTATTGCTGACGCCTGTTACCAGATTAAGTGAATGCTCTTCCAAAAGTTTTTGGACTTTATTATAAAGTTCTTCAACATCCTGGCTCAAATTATCTGTTATAAGAGTATTAATAACACTCAGCTGTTTTGTAACACCGCCGTATACAGTATGCAGCTCTTTCAAAATACTTTCCGACTGTTCCAGAATATTATTCTGTTGTCCGGCAAAAGATGTGCTTAAAAATTCTTCTGATTTATCTATGATATCATTCTGCTGTTTGAAAAGAAGCTCAGATAGAATATCTTTTGCCTGAGCTATTATACCTGTCTGCTGGCTAGATAGAGCCATATTCAAATTATCTTTTGTACGCCCTACGATATCCTTATTTTGCTCTGTGAGAGCCTCTTTCAATATAACCTGAACAGCATTGAACTTTTCTTCAATAGATTTATCCAAACTTTCTGCTTGAACATCGGTCAAAGTTTTTACACTGCTTATAACATCAGCCGCGCTTGACGCGATGGAAGCGGACAGTTCGGAAGAAGTTTCATTAATTTCTTTTGAGATTTCATCCTGCTTAGTTTGATAAACATAAGTTTGATTTTCTATTATAGTACGTAATCTGTCATTTTGTTCTATAATCTCAGATTTAGTTTCATTACCGAGATTAGCAATTTTTGCAGATATAGCTGTTTGTGTCTCACTATTTTGAGATAAAATATTCTCAAGCAGCAACTTTGAGACATTATCTTGCTTAGCAAGTATGACATTTGTATGATTTTCTATATTAGCACTAAGCTTCTCACTATATTCTGCAGCTTCAGCCTTTATACTGTTGCTAATATTTGTAAAACCTGATACAAAAGACGAATTTATCTCATCATTTTTTGCAATAATGTCAGCCAGAATTTCCTCCAGCTTTTTAACCACTACTCGGGATTGTCCATCCATAGAAGAGCCCAAGCTTTCTCTCAACTCCCCAATAGATTCTTTAATTCCTTCAACCCTGGTTTGAACATTCTCATTTAATCCAGCAATAACTCCTGAAACAGATTTGATACTTGATGATATATCATCAAATTTAGCACTTACTTCCTGCGCATTGATATCAAAACCTGAGTCAATAAATTTAACCATATCCTCCAACTGAGATTTCAAATTCAATGCATACTTTTTGTTTTCCTCACTTACTTGAACAACAAGATTGCTAAACTCTTTTTTTAGAGCACCATAATCAGCCGCAGTAAGTTCAATATTTTCATCAAGAACAGATTTTAGCTTATCGGCAATATTTTGTATTTGAACAGCCGATGTCTGATTCTGCTTGGCAATAGCTTCTTCAAGAACACCATTAAGCGCAGTTACACGTTCTTTTATAAACTCAGACTGTGCCTGCGAACTTACCTTAAGAGAATCAAAAAGTTTCTCAATCTGAGACTTATATCCTTCGAGCCTTTCTTGTAAAGACTGAGAAAGTTTTGACGAAATATCAGTTATACCAGCATTGATTCTCTCACTTAAAGCATTATTATTGTCAGCAAGCAGCTCTGTCACTCTAGCAGTCATTGTCACAAAACCATTTTCAATAATTGAAAGCTGTCTGGTTAAATCTTCATCAATATTTGCGTCAACTGTATTAACAAAGTCTTTCAATTGAGCAAAGTCTTGAATAATTTTATCGACACTTTTATCTAGGTCTAAAGAAGCCTTTTCATTCAAACTATTCATCAACGCTTTCATTGCGACAAAATTATCCAATATTTGTGCAAGTGTTGAACTTAAAGCAGTTGTTGTGCTGGTTGACAAATTATTTACCGAACTTTCAAGACTGTCAAACCCGCCAACCACATTATCTACTTTTCCTGCAACTTCATCTGAAAAGTCACACAAATTGGTACGTATAGATTCTATAGAGCTGTCAACTACAGAACAAAATTCATTCTTTATGTAGCTTACAACTTCTTTATTTGCACCCTCAATATTCAATACAGAATTTGATAACTGCTCAGATAAAGTTTTAACGTTCAACTTCAAAGATTCCAAAACAAGTGTAAGCTCTTGCTTTAATTCATTCTTCAAATCAGCGGCGTTTTGAATACTTTTTGTGTGCAAACTTTCGGATGAAAACTTCAATTCACTGATTTTGTCAGCATTTTCACAGGTAAATTCCTGCTTAAAATCAGTAACACTTTCAAGAAGCGCATTTTTTAGAGCAGACATCTTGAGTTCAAAATCTTGCCTCAAAGCGTCCGTATTTGAAATTATGTTTTCATAATTGGAACTTAAAGAGCGGCCGTTCAATCCGATAGCGTCTTTTACTTCATTAAAACTATCTTGAACTTCAAGCAGCTTTTTATAAGAATACTTTATTTCATCTCGAATAGCCTCAGTATTTTTAGATACAGTAGCATTAATCATATCCATTTTCTGGGCTGTATCTTTTTCAAGTTCGCCTAAATTACTTTCAACCTGAGCCCTAATTACATCTACTATATCTCTAACGCTTTCGATATAATCAAGATTATTGTTCTTAACTGCTTCTGTTATATCAGCAAGCCTTACATCCAAAGCCCCTGAAGAAGCATCGTTTCTTACACTTACATAAGACAAAACATCAACTATTGAAGAAGATATATTATCCAGAATCGATTTCAATCCTGTTAACGAAGATGTTTGAGCCTGTTTGATTTCATCTTCTACGTTGTCTAACTTGCTGATTAACAGTTCATATTTACCAAACAGGTCATTTGTGAATTTTTCACCAAGCTCTCCTGATGAAGTTTCTACAGCAGAAGTCAATTCCTGCTTGGAAGCGTATAAATCAACTCTTAAATCTTTTACTGCATTAACAAAATCAAGAGCCAAAACTCCATCAATAGAAGATTTCAAATTTTCAAACTCTTGTTTTGCATTATTAACCTGTATAACAGAAGAATCCAGCTTATAATCAAGAACTCCTGCGAGATTTTTAATATTTGCAATTTCTTCGACAATTTTTCCGGATGAATTTGCAACATACTCTTCCTGCTTATCCAAAGAAGTTTTCAGACTATTTTCAAAAATAGCAAGCCTGTCTGTTATATTTGAAAATATTGCATTGTTAGCGGAAACATTATTTTCATCGATTTGAGCAACTATATTCTTAAGCCCTACAATATTTTCTGCAACGTCAGAGAAGCTTTTTTCACATAAATTTGTCAGTGCAGACTGAGCATCTTTTAGACTTGAGCTCAGTGCGTCTGCGTTTGACGAAATCTCATTGAGCGTTCTCGTAACACCGACATCCACAAGCTGCGAGACCTTATCTGAACTCATATCAACATGACTTTTTATATCAAGCTCAGCCTTATGAATATTTGTAATGATATTTTGGAATCCGGTATTTAAATCAAGCCCCTTAATATTGGCATCAATTTTTTTCAATTCTTCAGAAGAAAGATTTAAGGCTTCCTGAAGGTTTTTAGTATCAGCCGTAATATCATTCAGCACACTTTCAAGTTTAAATTTAAATTCATCAAACTTACTATCAGAAGATATATCCTTAAGCTGAGCTTCTAACACATCCAGTTTATCAAGAATTGGTCTTGCTGTCTGTTCGTCTCTATCTTCCAATATGGCCTTCATGCCGGCTATGATATTGACAGAGGCGTCGATTTTTTCAGCAAGATTATCTATCTTATAATATTTTTCACTTAAAACATCAACCGAATTTACAAGCTCTTGATTCTTCGCCGCAAGTTCAGAAATAGCTCTTTTTGCTCCTGATATATCATCTTGGGTTGCAAGAGTTTTGATATAATCTTCTATCTGCAAATTCTTTTTATCAATCATCTGGAGCGCAGACAAAATTGTATTAGAAGAATTTACAATTTCACTCAACTCACTTTCAAATTTATCGAAAGATTCAGTTTGATTTGCCTCCGAAATAGATCTAATAATAGTTTTAAAGCTTTCATTCAAACTAAGAACAATAGAATCAAACCCATTATTCAAACGTTCCAAATCTGTTTTAAGAACAGCAATACTCTTAATAATTTCGCGTTTCTGACTGTCATCAGAGCGCATTGCATCAAGTCTTAGCGTAATATCAGACAAAGTTTCTTTTTGCGAAACAACTTCTCTTGAAAAAACAGAAAGATTTGTTGCTACAATATCAAAAAGTTCTTTGACTTCACTTGATTTTAGGGTCTCAGAGCTGTTTTTAAGCAGATTTGAGAATAAAGACTCTATTGCACCGAACTTTGATATCAGAACGCTGTGACGCTCATCAAGATTCTGTTTAAGTTCAGACAAAAATATCTTTATCAAATCAATATCTTCTTCAGTATTTAATTTTTCCAGTTTAGAATTTATCCCCGCAAGGAGTTTATCGACATCTGAGGTATTAAGTATTCCCTGTGCTCTGATTGAATTTAACAGGGTTTTTATTGTATCAAAGTTTTCTGAAATTTCTGCGTAGTTGTTAATATCTGCCATATACTCTTACTCTATCCCACCTTTTACGTTCATAACTTATTATATACTAATATAAAAATAGTGACAAATACTAAAATTTTTTTTAAGATAATTATATGAATTATATATTCTTTATTTTAATTGCAGTATCAATAATTATTGGAATTCTAAACAACACGATTTCAGAAGTTGTAAACTCCATGCTTCAGGCATGCGATATTGCAGTAAAAATTTCATTTTCGCTAATCGGTATTATGGCATTTTGGCTCGGTATAATGAGAATTGCCGAAAAATCAGGTCTTGTCAAAATATTATCAAGACTTCTGGAGCCTATTGCAAAAATTTTATTCAAAGACGTAAAAAAAGATTCCCCTGCAATTGGCGACATTTCAATGAGCGTAGCAGCAAACGCTCTCGGGCTGACAAATGCTGCAACCCCAATAGGGTTGAAGGTTATGAAAGAACTTCAGGAAGAAAATCCGAATAAAGATAAGGCAACAGATTCTATGTGCATGTTTCTTGCAATGAATACAGCAGGTTTTCAAATAATTCCTGCAACAGTTATAGCAGTGCTTGTAGGAGTTGGGGCGAAAAATCCGTCTGAAATAATTCTTCCGACATTAATCGTAACAACTCTATCATTTATTATTGCTATACTTATCGCCATGCTCCTGCAAAAAATCTGGAATAGGAGGAATTATGATTGAAAAAATTTCTCTCTACATTCTTCCTCTTATGATACTTGCAATACTTACGGCTGGTGCAGTAAAGAAAGTAAAAATATATGAAGAATTTATCGAAGGCGCAAAAGACGGCTTTAAAGTTTCCATATCAATAATTCCGTATCTTGTTGCGATTATTGTTGCAATCTCAATGTTCAAAGCCTCAGGAGCAATAGATATAATTACAGGACTTGCAGGCAGCCTGCTTGAAAGATTATCAATTCCTGCAGACATAATACCGATAATGATTACGCGTTCTCTTTCCGGCTCTGCAACACTAGGCTTGTTTTCGGAAATTGCTCATAACCTCGGGCCTGACAGTTATATTACAAAGCTTGCCGCCGTAATGGTCGGGAGTTCTGAAACAACATTTTATGTGCTTGCAGTATACTTCGGCTCTGTAGGAATAAAAAAATACAGATATGCGCTTCTAACAGGCTTGCTTGCGGATGCTACAGGTATTGTACTAGCAATCTTGGTTTCACGTCTGTTTTTTCTTGCCAGCACTGTGTAGTTGAACAAAAATTTTTGTCTTCAATAACTTTTTTAACAAGAACCGCAAAATTAATATTAATAAAATCTATTTTTTCAACTCTTTCCACAGAAAATTCATGGCTTCCGCAGTTGGTGCAATAATGATACTGCGGAACTATCTTGCCGTTTCTGTTCATAGCTTTCAGCTTAACTCCGCAGCAGGCACAGCGTGTAATATACCACTCATTTTCTATAAATTTCCCGCAATCAGGACAATATCCGCATTCCATATCCGGTGTAATTCCTTCATGCAAACAAGTTTTTGTAAGTCTGAATAAATTCGTTAAAAACATAATTACCTCTATGCTTTATTTAATTTTTATTAAACCAAAATCAAGGAATTATTAAGTTTTGTAAAGATTGATAAGTTAAGTATCAATTATTAACTAGAAAAATACTTTATATATATAAGGATATTGAATAAAAAAAATACACATTATAATACTACACTTCACACATTTAGGTTTTTAGAGTCGCAAAGACTCTTTTTTTTGGGGTGGGGGGGGTAAATATATTTTGAGCCGGTTGGCGAGAACTACAAGCTTTGCGCCTAATTATCTCCCTCCCTGCGAGGGAGCGGATTTGCGGACGGACGACACGAGCGATAGCGAGTTAGTCCGGATAGCGAGGAAATTGAGCATACAGCGGCAGCGCCGCTAATGCGAAACTTTCCGAGCGTGGAGC